>JAFAKL010000400.1 GCA_019235445.1 Verrucomicrobiota bacterium
GCCGCCTGCGGTTTTTTCCGCCGGGTTCTTGGATTCCACGCGATTGTTAGCAAGATCGTCGAACGTGTTCTCGACTTCCACAAGTTGAAGCGCCGGAAAACTGTCTGCGGCCTTGATGGCGGCGAATTTCGAAGCACCCGATGGCACGGAACCTGCCTCAAATTCCCGCCGGAATCCTTCGGACCGCCTGTTAATTTCCTCTAAAACGACAGTGTCGCTGGAAGCAAATTCGACGACTCCCGACGACCTCTGGCGTGCACAGCCGTAGGAGAAAATCAGTTTCGTGATTTTGTCGAGACTCAAAATCAGGCGCCGCAGTTGAACTTGTTTTCCTTTCAAGCCAGGGGATTCCATCAAGGAGAGTTTCAAAAGCTTCAGAAAACGGGTTGGACCACTTTTGGCTCGCGGACGAAGCAGGGTCATCCCTGCGGCGAGCGAGCCAGTGCTCAATTGTGCACTTGCGGCGGCAACAGCATGCCAGCCAGTCACGAATTCTCGCTGGAGCAAGCGGACCGAGGATACAGGAAAGAGCAAAAGACTGGCGAGGCAGGCCAAGACAACCGGAAACGCAATGGCAACCCAAAGCCACAAGAACTGGTGGACAGTTTCTTCTGGGCTCGGGAAGAGGTAGACCAGACTTTGTGATGCAGCGCAAAGGAAGCCCAGTATCCATCCGACTGATCCGATTGCGAGCACTCGGAACAAGAACATTCCAACGAAGATTTCCCCCGCGATGGCCGGTATTCGAACCTCCGCGCGATTGCCTGTGTATTTAAAGAGCAGAATTGCCACCCCTATTGCGAGGGTCGCGGTGATCAGGACGAGTAACGCAGAAACTACAGTGGTTACTTTTTCTTCTTTCGTTATGAAGAGAATGAAAAACGGCATCAGATCCTGAAACGGCATTCTGAAGGTATCTGCTACTAAAACGACCCCTGTGCATATCAGGGCGAGTCGAAGCGTTATCTGAGCGCGCCCTGGGAACGGCCTAAGACACTCCCAAAGCACTCCCAGGAAGGCGGTGCCCCGGCTCTCCGGACATTCACGTTTCGGGATCTGGTCCGTCATCTTTGGTTCAAATAGCAGCCCTAAAACTATTGCTTTTCTTGATCTGTGCGAGGGCGGGTAAAACCCAGGATTGTTGTTACTGCCGTCGTACCCATCCGAAAAACTTTAGGGTCCGGATTCTCGATCTCGATCCGCACCGGGAATCGTTGAGCAATCCGCACCCAATTAAGGTCTCGTTTAACAAACGGTAATCCCTTGATCTCGACATCGTCTTCCTGGGATTGGACCGCGGGCGAGATTCCCTGGACGACTCCCTGAAAACGTCGTTCAGGATCCGACAAAAGATAGACCTCGGCCTCCATCCCTGGACGTATGCTTTGCAATTCCCGCTCCCGAAAGTTTGCCAAGACATACCACCTTCGAGAGTCGAGGAATGAGAAAACTTCCACACCGGCATGCGCGTAAGCTCCTTCGGAAATGTTTAGCCCGATGACTTGTCCATCGAACGGCGCATAGATTCGCGTATACGATAGCTCCAACTGCGCCGTCCCCAAGGCGGCAACGGTGCCGGGACGCTGAGCTTGCAGCGTGGCCAAGGCACTGACCGCCACGCGAGCCTGGTTAAGTTTTTCATTGGCTTGGGCGACTTCAGCGTCAAGGGAAGCGACCTTCGTTCGCGCCTCGTCCACTTGTTCCCTGGTGGTAAAGGCTTTGGGTAGCAACGGTTCAAGACGGTGTAAAGTGTCTGCGGCCTGATCGCGCTCCGCCGTTGCCTGCCGCACCGCTGCTTCCGCAGCTTTGATCTGGAACTTCAGTTGAGCGTCCTGCGATTTCGCCGTAACGATTTGTTCATCCAATGCATCCAGAGCTGCTTTCGCCCGATCGACATTGAGCTGAAAGTCTGCGGGATCGATCTCAAACAGGAGATCGCCACCTCGTACAAATTGGTTGTCGCTGACGTTGACCTTGATTATTGGACCGAAGACGCGCGGCGCAATGCCTATCACGTTTGCTCGGGCGACGCCGTCATCAGTTCGGGGATGTCGCTCGTTCAAGTTCCATGCCAAGACGCTTAATACGACTGCCAAGCCAAGAATGGCAACGCTCAAGAGCAAAATTAAGAAGCGTTTCCATCTTCCTTGAGCCGAGTCAATGCCTGATCCGACAGCAAGGTCCGTCCGTTCTTTTTGAGCTGGTTTCATTTGTTAACTCGCGTAGAACAAAAACCACACAGACGTACTGAAGATCACGATCAGACATACGGAGAGCAGAAAACCCAGCAGGCCAGACGGTCGGATGTTCAACAGCCCGGCGGAGCCGATAGCGATCACAGTTAATACGACGCCGACAGACAGGCAGATCAACCACGCCGGGAAGTAAGATCCGAAAACGTCGATCGAAGGTGTCTCGTGAAGCGATGCGCCACAGCTCCCCAGAAAAAGGACCCAAATCAGAACCAGACAGGCCCGGAAGGTAGCCGAAGGGGATATGCGGATTGAACACAAGTTCGGACGTCCTGGAGGCAGTTCCTGCCATCCTGGGGCGAACTTCGGAATTTTGGGAGAAGAGTTGAAACGGAGCTTCACTTGCGCATTTTCCCGGAAGTTAGATTTTTCGTCTTGGCCGAATGACCGAGCTCTCCCATTGCGTAAGCCAAGCTGGTAGCGGCTTGATAGATGGCAGATCGCGTCTCAAAGGCGGCATTGCGTGCGCTCGTCAGCTTTGTTTCGTTTGTCACCACATCGGTGTAGGTCGATAAACCCTGTTTGAAGGAGGCAAGGACGGCGTCGTAAGCACCCTGGGACGAGTTCAGTAAGGCTGTCGCTGCTGCTTCACGGCGAAGAGCGGTGCGCAGATCAGTATAGCTCTTCCAGACTTGTCGGACGGCATCGTCACGATCCTGTTCGAGTTGTTCGGACGCGGCCTGCAATTCGGCACGTGCGGCCTGCAGAGATCGGTCTCTAAGAAATCCGTCGAAAAGCGGGAGATCGAAGGCCAGACTGGCCCCAAAAGTTGGAGCGCTGCTATCGAAGGTGTTGGATCCAAGGCTGGATCCAAAGCTGATCCTCTCTCCGCCATAGCCAACACCCGCAAGGGCGGTTATTTTCGGGAAATAGGAGGCCTTAACGCCTTTAATCTTATCTTCGGCGGCCCGTACCTTTGCCAGCGAGGCGATAAGATCTGGGCGCTGAGAAAGGGCGTGCGTGACGAAGGTGGCAAGAGGTGTTTGCAGATCAAAGTGCACCGACCCGGTAAAGTCCTCAGTGATCCGGATCTGGATAGCGGGCGACAAACCAATCGCTTCCATCAGATCGACGAAGGCGTCCCGTTCCGATCCCCGCGCTTTCTCAAGATCAAACTGCGACTGTGCGAGCTGCTGTTGCGCCTGAAGAAGCTCCGGCTGGGTTGCCAGGCCGGTCGTTACGCGAGCTTCTACTGCGGAATGAACTGTATTGGCGGTCTGGGAGGCAGATTCGGCGACCTTGACCGATTCCCGTGTCAGGTTGTAAGCGTAAAAGCTCTGGCTAACCTCTAACACGAGGCGTTGATGCGTGGCATTAAACGCGACGTTCGCCATGAGCAGATTTTCCCGTGCTGCATTGACCGTGGCCTCACGCTGTCCAAAGTCGAACAAGAGCCATTTCATCGTCAGTTCGGATTGATAGAGAACGTCGTAATGCAGCGGATTAGCCTCGGTTAACGATATCGCGCTCTGCACAGAACCGCCGGAAGCCAGGGCCTTCTTGAGAGCAGCCTGGTTTACCACGAGATTAGGAAAGGGAACAAAAAACCTGGTATATCCGGCAGCTGCCGCCAGGGACAGAAACGGGTAATAGGCAGATTTGCTTACGCCGACCAAGGCCAGTGCCTGCTTTGCATTCTGCCAGGCTGCCCGCGTGGCCGGATTCAATTGCTGCGCCAGGTCAATAAGATCGGGAAGCGTATACTCCTTTCGAGGATCGACCAGTTCCTTGCCCTTCTGCAATGCCCCCGGCGCATCTCTCTGCAGAGCATTCTCATAGCCCGGAAGATTCGGCGGCGCCCATTGCCTTTCAGACGAAGGAGCAACCTGATCCCGAGCTGAAGCTGCAACGCTCGCTTGAATGTGTGACAGGCTGCATAAAAACAAGCCCAGCAGGGCCACTCGGCCCCGCGACCGGGACTGCTCAAGATGTCTCATTTTAATCCAACCTTTGTGCACCATCTCCTAAATCTCTTTGGGGGAGAAAGAAGGCGATCGCGCGTCAAACGTCGCGTGACCCCTCAGTTTCGGAGCCTGGAGTTTGGACATTTCGAAGACGATTTTCAAGCCTAGGTGCCTCTCCGGAGAAGGTACCTACAACGAAAGAGCGCAGCCTGTCCCGGAGGGACCAAACGAAAGTAGCCTGGCACGAAGTGCCTGGAAACAAGAGAAAAGTGGACCCGTCCCGGGGGGACGGTTGATCTGCTCACTAGTGTACTGTCGCCGAAATAGCATGCCATTCGCCGCAGGTCAGTTGGCTGCTTGTCAAGGCGCGAGCGACGAGCATATCTAAATCGATACGTGAGAAGCGAGCAACGCGGAAAAACAGCCAACTGGCCGCGGCCCGCAGGGTTGCGATGAAAATGGGTCGGCGGCTGCGTTGCTCGTCGGTTACGTATCGATTTAGATATGCGCCCCTTAACGCCAGTCCGGCTCGGACCGCCTTGCCGGCGGCCCATTTTGATCGCAACGAATGGCATGTTATTTCGGCGACAGTACACTAGTCCCAAAGATATTTTTCGTCGAACTTTACGTCGTGCGCTTTTAGAAACGCCAGATACTCCTCTTGAAAAGTTCGAGTCCGATGATGTTCGACCTGATGGTCGAGGTAACTGATCGCTTCTGGCCACTGAGAAACGCTCACCCTGAATGCACCGTACCCCTGCTGCCAGCCGAAGTTTCGCACTTCCCGGAA
>JAFAKL010000413.1 GCA_019235445.1 Verrucomicrobiota bacterium
AAAAGCTGAACGTCGGCCATGATAAACCCTGCGCCGATACATCCGATCTTAAACTCTCGACATCGGATGCTGGGGTCCGGGTCAAAGTTCGATGCCTTTGGCAGATTTGGCACAGCAGTAATGAGAATCAGTTATTTCTAGTTGTCCTTGATTTTTGACTAAACCCTGAACCTGATTCGGCCAAAAATCACCGGCCACGAAAGTTCGCCCTTCGTTTCTCCTTGAAGGCTTGCCGCCCCTCGGCTGCATCCTCCGTAGCGAAACAAATGGTTTGCAGATCGCGTTCGTACTGGATTGCATCTTCCCGGCTCATCGAGTAGGCGGCGCGTAGGTTCTGTTTTGCCGTCTGTGCCGCAATAGGTGGGCGCTGGACGATGGTACCGGCGATCTCTTGCGCTCGCGCTAAGAGTTTGTCGGGCGCAACCACTTCGCTGACTAGCCGCCAGTTCAATGCTTGTTGCGCATCGATCATATCACCGGTGTACAACATCAGGGCTGCGTTAGATGGTCCAATAGCGTGCGCCAGAAAATATCTCATCCCGCCGCCACCAACCCAACCTAGCTTGATCTCCGGTGCTCCAAAGAAAGCCTTTTCTGATGCGATGCGGACATCGCATGACATCGCCAGTTCGAGGCCGCCGCCCAAGCAATATCCGTTCACGACGCAGATGGTGGGTTTCCGCAACCGGCGAATGGCGTCGCAGTAGTCTGGCCGGTTTCGAAAGATCCACGGGTCCGCATAGTGATCAAGGTCTTTGATGTCGGACCCGGCGCAGAAAGCCTTCTCACCAGATCCGGTGATAATAACCACGCGGACGTTCGGATCCTCATTACACTCCACAGCATAGCCATTCACAACCTTCGCCATTTCCGACGTCACGGCGTTCAATTTCTGGGGTCGATTCAACGTGATGGTGGCGATGTGATCAGTGAGTTCGAACAAGATTTCTTGGTCCTCTGGCATGGCAGGTACTCAGGGCTTCGGATGAGCTTGGGAGGAAGTCCGGAGAGGACGGCTTCTGGTGTAAGCGTCCTGCAATGATTGCAGAATTTCGTCGGTCGATCTACCGCGGCCCAGTCCGCTGCGGATGAGCGCCGAGCCTTCTGATTGAAACTCGATATAGCCAGGGTAGCGCGGACGAATCCAAGCATCCTGAATCGTTCCCAAGGTATTTTTGTAAAAGCCGTTCCAGCGTCGATTCAAGTCCGGGTCTGACCACGCTGCGGCGGCGCTCGGCTGACCGTTGAAGTTCGGAATTAAGTTCCTCTGGGCATTGTCCGAGACCAACCACCGGAGATGTTCGATGAGCTCCGGGCAGATGCGGGCCCTTCGCGATACGGCTAAGCCGGTCCCGCCGAGAGTGGATCCATGTCGACCTCCTTTGCAGGCCGCTGGCGCCTCCACAAATGTCACGGTTCTCCCCTGATAAACACGCGGATCCGAGTAATTCACGTAGCCGTAGATGAGCGGAGAGCAGGCAACTTCGTCGGTCTGAGTCATGCGTTCGAAGATTTGAATTGGATTGAGATCAAGCTCGAACTCCGACCTCCCGCTAATCAATTCTGCCATCAGCTTCAATGCCATGCGTCCAGTCGATTCTGAGATGACGATTGCCGGATCAAGGCTGGTGGGCGGCTCACCGAGGGCTACGCAGATTGAAAAAAATGTCATCAACGCATGCGGACCGCCAACGGATAGAACCACGGGAACGTGGTTCGCCAATTGGAGAACCTCATCCCAGGTTACCGGGATGGATCGATTGCCTAGCAAGTCGAGTCGAAGCGCCATCACCTGGGTCGCTGCGTCCAGTGGCAAGGCCCAATATTTTCCTTCATAGTAGTAGCTCTGAAAGGTAGAACCAGCGCAGGTCTCAGCAAGCCGCTCGATGCTGGCGCCAGATAACCAATCATCAAGCGGTTGCAGACAGTTTCTCGCCACCGCGGCACCCAGATGCGGATGATCCATCACCACCAGGTCATAACGAGCACATAATTCCTCGATTGATCTGGACTCAAATTCTTCCAGTGATTGTTTTTCCCAGTGAACCGAGAGAGGGGAACCCTTCTTCTCAAGCCGTCGACCCGCTTCCGAAAGCGCGTTATAACCCCGGGGATGATCCCAGGTAATGCCAACGTAGCTCCACGCCGAGC
>JAFAKL010000054.1 GCA_019235445.1 Verrucomicrobiota bacterium
AGGGACCAAACGGGGGTAGCCTGGCACGAAGTGCCTGGAAAAAAGAAAAAAGACACGTCTGGTCCCGTAGGGACGGTTGATCAAGGTTTCCTCCAAATGTGTTATTCTCGTTTCCTCGAAAAATATCTCTGGGACTAGTGAGCAGATCAACCGTCCCTCCGCTCCGGGACGGGTCCACTTTTCTCTTGTTTCCAGGCACTTCGTGCCTGGCTACTTTCGTTTGGTCCCTCCGGGACGCGCTACTTTCGTTTTGATGCCCCGGGCTAGCCTCACAATGCCGCGTTTGGTCCTGGGTTGCGACCTGGAGCGCCGAAGGCGAGAAACAGGGATAGCCTGGGGCAGCGGCAGCGAGGTGCCGTACGCATCATCCCGGAGGGATTAAACGAGGGTAGCCTGGCACGAAGTGCCAGGAAAAAAGAAAAAAGACGCGTGTAGTGCACCAAGTCCGTGACTGGCATGGCGGCGCCGCCGCATATTTCGGCTGGATGCGCGAAGCGAAGAGGGAGAATACCCGCTGAGGTCTTCGACCGATGAGCGACAAAGCAGCCGGCCGAAAGATGCGCGGCCCGAAGGGTTGGGATGAAAATGGGCCGGCGGCTGCGTTGCTCCTCGGTCACGTATCGATTCAGATATGCTCCCTCATCGTGCCTTGCCGGCGGCCCATTTTGATCGCAACACCGCTATACCAGTCACGGACTTGGTGCACTTGTCCCGTAGGGACGGTTGATCAAGGTTTCCTCCAAATGTGCTATTCTCCTTTCCTACAAAAAATATCTCTGGGACGAGTGAGCAGATCAACCGTCCCTCCGGGACGGTCCACTTTTCTCTTGTTTCCAGGCACTTCGTGCCAGGCTACTTTCGTTTGGTCCCTCCGGGACAGGCTGCGCTCTTTCGTTGTAGGATTTTCCTTAAGTTGAGTTAGCGTTTACGGTCCCTTTTACCAGCCGAGGACCCAGGAGAAGATTAAGGGAACCACTATGGTGGCGTCCGATTCGATGAGGAATTTAGGAGCCTCCAGCGAAAGCTTACCCCAGGTGATTTTTTCGTTTGGCACAGCTCCGGAATAGGACCCGTAACTTGTGGTCGAATCGCTGATCTGGCAGAAGTAACCCCATCGCGGAACGTTGGTCCTTTGCAGATCCTGATGGAGCATCGGCACCACGCAAATCGGGAAGTCACCCGCGATTCCGCCTGCTACCTGGAAGAACCCGATTGAAGTCCGTTCCGATGTTCTGGTGTACCAATCCGCCAGCGCGATCATATACTCGATTCCTGTTCGAACGGTATGTACATTCTTCACGTCGCCCGAAATGCAATGTCCGGCGTACATGTTCCCCAAGGTCGAATCTTCCCAACCGGGAACGAACATAGGCAAATCCTTCTGCATAGCCGCATAAAGCCAACTGTCTTTTGGATCGATCTGGTACGATTTGCTCAGCCGGTCGTCGCGCAGAATTGAATACAAAAACTCGTGCGGAAACATTTTTCGCCCCGACTGATCGGCCCGGACCCATTCTTCCAAAACGGCTTTCTCGATCCGCCGCATCGCTTCTTGCTCGGGGATACAAGTGTCCGTCACCCGGTTCAGGTGCTGTTCGAGAAGCGCTTGTTCGTCTTGGCCCTTTAATTCCCGCCAGTTTGGGATGCGCCTGTAGTGATCATGCGCAACCAGGTTGAAGACATCTTCTTCCAGGTTAGCGCCGGTGCAACTGATCGCATGCACCTTGTCCTGGCGAACCATTTCTGCCAGCGAGAGCCCGAGCTCGGCCGTGCTCATCGCTCCTGCGACTGTGACCAGCATTTTCCCGCCCTCTTCCAGGTGTTTGGCATAGCCTTGGGCGGCATCTTTGAGCGTTGCAGCATTAAAGTGGCGGAAATGATGAGAAATGAATTCCGAAACAGTTTTCATTCTGTCCAAGCAGGGCACAGGTTCGCTGCGCAGTTCAAGGGATTTTTGGGCGAGCGGACTGAAATCTGATTTTCGAGGCTTCTGTTCAGCCGGTTTAGGGGCGATTTTTCGCGCAGATGTCGACAAATCGCAGATCGTCCTCGTCCTCGTTCTCGTCTTCGGTTCGACTAACGGGCAGGGACTTAAGCATCTGCCCAATGGCGGGGCCGATCGAAGATCGAGGTCGAGGACGACGAGGAGGGGAGCGGAAGAACCGAGGAAATGGTTGCACGCTTCAGGAGCCGACTGTAGACAGATGGGGAATGGATGCGACGAGAATTTTCCACGCGATTCTGGCAACGGTGGTGCCCTTCTCATGCGTTCTGGCCCAGGGAGCCGAACCGGCGAAAACTGAAGGTTTAGCTCTGAAAGCTCAAGCGGTCGAGCTTGAGAGTCTGAAAGCGGAGATCAAGGCCCAGGGAGAGAAGATCGACCGCTTGGTGCAGGAGATGGCAACACTGACCGAGGCGCTCAAGCAGAAATCCGCTCCCGCTGTGACTAAGGCCGAACCAGCGCCGACGGCTGTGGCAACGCCCGCCAATCCTGCCGCGGCGAACTCGGCGGTACCCACGGCCGGAGTCGAAAATCCCTCGCCGGCCGACAATGCAAACGCAAAGACGCACATCGTCGCCAAAGGGGAAACGTTGACTCAAATCGCGAAGCAGAACGGAGTGACCGTCGACGAGCTTGAGCAGCTTAACAAAATCGGAGATGCTAAAAAGCTACAGGCAGGGCAGACTATCAAAATTCCCGTTTCGCAAGCGGCAACTCCGTCTCCTGCGCCTTAGTGTATTCGGCGATCATGATTTGCTTTCAACCGCGAAAATCAGTAGTATTCTCCATGCCCGAAAGGACGCAAAAACCACCGACACCGGCTCCCTGGGAGCCAAAGCAGGGGGACGGGGACGGTCCTCGTTCACCCGATGTTTCAAAGCCGGATACCAAAGATCTGTTGAAGCGGATGCGCAAGGTGGATCCCAATCAATCGAAGCGGTATCGGCAGCGCACCGGCGAGTAGCATGGATGGATCGAGTGCACCCGGTCCGGTCGCGGGAGATTTCTTAACTCTTTTGAAGCAGCGGCGGATCATCAGCGACATTCCGCATGGGCTGACCAATCATTCGGGATTGACCGAGACGGTCGCCACGACAATCCTGGGGTTCAAGTTTGCCGATGGCGTTCTGGTGGCGGGGGACAGAAGGGCTACTGCAGGAAACGTTGTGATGTATGACCGTGCGGATAAGGTCCTGGAGATCGATCGTCATTCAGTGATGGCAATCGCCGGATCGCCGGCGACCGCCTGGGAGATGGCTAGAATTCTGGAGCATTCTTTTCAATTCTATCGACGCAGCCAACTGCAAGAAATGAGCGTGGAAGGCAAGGTCCGTTCACTCTCAAAGCTGTTGCGTGACAATCTCGGCATGGTAATGCAGGGGCTCGGAGTCGTTGTGCCGTTGTTTGCTATTTACGACAAAAAAAATCCGGATCCGGCCAAGCTTTTCTTTTATGACGCGATGGGAGCTCAGTTTGAAGCGACCGATTTTGCTTCCAGCGGTTCTGGGGCAGCGGCAGTCCGGAGCGTGCTCTATTACGAGCAAAACTGGGGGGTTAGCCCTTTGCGGGAACGCTCGCGGGAAGACGCGATCCTGCTTGCTCTGAAAGCGCTGGATACCGCCGCAGAAGCGGACACCGCCACCGGCGGGATCGATCGGCACGGCAAGATTTTTCCAATCATCAAAACCGTTTCTGCAGCCGGTATCGCAACTGTTTCGGACGACAAGCTTTCCGAGTTGTTTCAGGCGCACGTGGCATGATCGACGAACCGTATCGCTGGGTCGAAGCGATTTCCAATCGCCGTGAATATATCGAAAACGAGCTTGCTACGGGGAGTCCGACCATCGGGCTGAGCTTTTCGAAAGGAATTTTACTACTCACATTCGGCCGTGACAGGCGAAAGATTTTTGAAATTTACGACCGGATCGCCATGGGCGCAATCGGGCATCCCGGCGACATCGAACGGTTGCGGATGACGGCCATCGAGTTGGCGGGCACGGAAGGATTTACTCGCTCAGCCGCGGACGTCTCGTTGCGACGGATGGTGACTTATTCTTTTAGTCCCGCGCTCAAACAAGCGTTTGAACAGATTTACGGCGCACCTTATCTGGCGAGAATACTCTTCGCCGAAGTCGGACCGTCGGAAGAATCTGATCTATTTGTCCGGCTCGATTATGATGGTACGATGCATGCAAATTCCATGGGCGGGGGCAAAAATCGCGAGAATTTTGGAGCTATCGCCGGAACTCGCCGCGGACTGGAGCGAGTTGAAAGTGTGCTGAGCCGGGCAAAAGTTTCGAATCTGCGAAGTGCGTTGGAGGCCGCGATCAGAGCTTGGGGAAGCGGCTTCTATGCCGCCGGTGAAGACCACCCGGATGCTCCTGAAGAGTCGGTCGTGAACGAATTCGTGAAATCGCGATTGGAACAATACAGTATCGAAGCCGCATTGCTTGAGCGCGGAGGCACTGCCTCGCGTGTTGCGTTCGTCGAAGTGCCGGAGTCCGATTTAGAAGCTGCGTTGTCAAAGTTCCGCTAGGAACATTTGCAAAAGGCGATCGCATGAGGAAGGCGCTATTAGTTCTTCTGGGAGTGTGGATGGCGAACCCACTCTGGGCGGACGATCTCACTCGAGCCATTCAGCAGAAACTGAAAGATCAGGGCTTCTATTATGGCGAAGTCGACGGCCAGGCAGGCGATGAAACTTCTGCGGCGATCCGGCGTTACCAGATACGTCACGGGCTCAAAGTGACAGGTCAATTGAGCGACGAAACTTTACGCTCGTTGGGCGTGTCGCGGAACGGCCCTGGCGGGACGGAGCCGACGCCTGGATACCAGGTAAACAAAGGCCCATCGAATGGCTTGCCTGCGCCCGGATACCGGGAGAACGAAAATCCGTCCGAGACGCAGCCCGGGGGCCAAGACAATCGGCAGTGGCCGGGGCAATATGATAGCGGGCCAGTTCCGCATCCGAATGGTCCGGAAAACTACGATGAGATGCGGCAGGCCCCGTATGTCGCACCTCAGGTGGTAACTTCGCTTTCCCAGTTCTTCGCGGGAACAATTTACGAGCGGGCCCCGGCGCAGGTGCAGGAAAACGTGCTTTACGCTGTGCAGGGCGAATTGATGAGAAGGGGCTTTTTCAGAGGCCTCATCAACGGGCGACTGGGGCGGGCCACCTCGGATGCTATTACCAGGTTGCAAGAAGAAGAAGGGCTGCCGATGAGTGGCAGGCTGGACAACGAAACGATCGACGATTTGAGAGCTTTTCCGGGTCAGCGCAATGGACCGCCGGAGCAAGGCTATTGGGAGCGGCCAGGAAGAGGGCGATTTTATCGAAATTTCCCATATCCGTTTTGATCCGGGGTATGGAAGCGATCATTGAATCACTAGGGGAATGCCGATTTTTATCGCCTTTGCGGCATCGGTTTGCCGGGATGAACGGGTTTCGAACGGAAGAACATCGCGTAATCTACGACGATTCCATTGAGGGCGTGCGCGATATCTTCGAACGGGGACTGAGTCATCTGCATTTCGAGATGGCCGGACCTCGCGAAAAGATTTATTTCGACCCGGCGAAAACATCCGCCGCAATTGTTACCTGCGGCGGGCTCTGTCCGGGGTTAAATGACATTATCCGGGGCATCGTGATGGAGCTCTATCACAGGTACGACGTCACGCGGATCTTCGGGCTCCGATACGGTTACGAGGGGTTGATACCGCGCCGGGGGCATGTTCCCCTGCCACTGCGACCCGAGTCCGTATCAACAATTCACACTTTCGGGGGAACTATCCTTGGTAGTTCTCGGGGTCCGCAGGACCCTGTCGAAATGGTGGATCACCTCGAGGAACTCGGCGTGGATTTGCTGTTTATCGTTGGAGGCGACGGTACGCTACGCGGAGGAGAAAAAATTAACGCTGAAATTCGGCGGCGCGGCGGCAAAAGGTGTGTGATCGGGATTCCAAAGACGATCGATAACGACATCATGTACCTCGACAAGAGCTTTGGATTTGACACAGCTTTTGCTGAGGCGGTGAAAGCGGTGGCATGCGCCCACGTCGAAGCGCTAGGTTCTATGAACGGTATCGGTCTGGTAAGATTGATGGGTCGGCACTCGGGATTCATTTCCTGTTACGCAGCCCTGGCCGGACAGCACGTTAATTATTGTCTGATCCCTGAGGTGCCGTTCGCTCTGAAGGGCCCCTGTGGTTTACTTGAGACGCTGAGGTACAGGTTGGCGAAGCGGAGGCATGCGGTTATTGTAGTTGCGGAGGGAGCCGGGCAGGACCTGATGAATATCAACTCTGCGGATACGGATGCATCCGGGAACCCCAAACTCGGGAATATCGGCGAGTTCTTGAAGGAGAAGATTACCGAATTTTTCGAGAAACGACGGATCGAAGTGAATCTGAAATACTTCGATCCAAGCTACATCATCAGGAGTGTGCCGGCCTCGCCGCAAGATAACGTTTATTGTCTGCGGCTGGCCCAGAATGCTGTGCATGCGGCGATGGCGGGCAAAACCGGCATGTTGATCGGCCAGTGGCACAGCACCCTGGTCCATATTCCCTTCGAACTTGTGACCCAAGGGCGCCGGCGAATCGAACCGTCTGGAGATTTATGGCAAGCGGTGTTGGAGTGTACGGGGCAACCAGTCAGAATGTCGTGAGGAGTCTTGACTGCTCAATTCAAAGCACCTTAAGTTCGTCTGCTTCCGTTTAGCTCAGAATGAATTAACTTACCAAAGACCCCCCAAAACATGAAACGTTTGATCTTTACCTTTGCAGCAATTGCTGCGCTCGGTTTGGTCGTCTCATCGATCAGTGATGTGGCTTCCGCGGCCGACAAAAAATATACCATCGCCCTGATCCCGGGGCTTACGACTGACGCATTCTATATCACGATGCACAAGGGTGCCGATGCGGCCGCGAAGGCCTTGGGCGTTAACCTCGTCTTTCAAGGAGCCGCCGACTTTAATCCTGTGACACAGGTCCCAGTGTTAAACGCAATCATTGGCCGGAAGGTGGACGCAATTCTGATCGCACCGACCGATAAAGTCCAACTGGTGGAGCCTCTAAAGAAAGCGTCCGATGCAGGTACCCCAGTTATTACCGTCGACACGTTCATCGGAGACGGCCATTACCAGACCGGAAGCGGGGACGCTGATTTTCCACTGTCTTACATTGCCTCGGACAATATTCTGGGAGGCCAGATCGCCGCGCGCGCATTGGCCAAAGCCATCGGCGAGAAAGGGAAGGTCTACGTTTCAAATGTGAAGCCAGGGATTTCAACGACGGACCAGCGAGAGCAAGGCTTCAAAGATGAAATGAAAAAGCATTCGGGTATTACCGTCCTGGAAACCCAGTTCAATGATGATGACGCGAACAAAGCGGCTTCTCAGTTTCAATCGGTTTACGCTCGCAATTCCGATCTGACCGGTGTGTTTGGCGCGAATCTCTTTTCCGCCATGGGCGCTTCGAGCGGAGTGAAGCAGGGGGGGATGACCGGGAAGGTGAAAGTGGTGGCGTTCGACGCCCCAAATTCCATTGTCGGTGAGATCAAGTCTGGAAATGTGGATATCGCCATCGCTCAGCATCCGGCTGAGATCGGATACTTCGGTGTGGTTGCGGCCTACGCGCATCTCACCGGGCAATCCATTCCGACGTTGATCGGAACCGGGTTTACCGTCATCGACAAAAGTAATGTCGATGATCCCAATGTGAAGCGCTTCATCTATTCGGACTAGTCTGAAACGCGACTTACAGGGTCTGGCAGCGGCTTCCACGCGCTGCCAGACCCTTTTCGAACCTTTTTTTTGCACATCTTCAGTGACGACCGCGGAAGCAGTTCCCAATGTCAGCAGGCAGATTCGCTGGCTGGATTTTCTCGCCGCGTTTCGAGCATGGCTTTTTTTAGGGATTCTTCTCATCACCTTCGAGATCTGGGCCCATGTCGAGTACGACAGCACGTTTTTCCTGAACCCGTTCAACGTGAAATCCATTGCGGAGTTCACTGTAACTCCGCTGTTGCTTGGCCTGGGACAAACTTTTGTTATCATCTCGGGCGGCATCGATTTGTCGGTAGGCTTCACGATGGGCCTTTCGGCGGTCGTCACTGCGCATGTCTTCAACTGGGGCACTCAGTTCGGCAATCCCGTTTTTAGCCTTGTTCTTGCCGTTGTTACGGGGTTGGGGATCGCAATCGTGCCGGGAGTAATCAATGGGATGTTGATCGCCGATCTCCGAGTGCCTCCTTTCATTGGTACGCTTGGAATGTATGGGGTGGCCAGAGGAGTGGCCTTCTTGTTAGCCAGGGGCACGACCGTTCCCGTGCAGAACGGGCTTTTAGGGGCGATCGGCAACGGTGAAATCGCCGGATTTCCTAACTTGGTCCTGCTCACGGTCGCCGTCCTGTTAGTAATGCACTACATTCTGTCTCAGACGCGCTACGGGCAGCATATCTATGCCATTGGCGGCAACGTCAACGCCGCTCTCAGGGCCGGAATCAATGTTCGGAATAATACCATCGCTCTTTACATTCTCTCCTCGATTACAGCGGGATGCGCCGGGATTCTTTACACGGCGAAGTTTTCCGCGGGCGCGGCTCAAGCGGGCGAACCGGTTTTGCTGGATAGCATTGCCGCGGTGGTGATCGGAGGAGCCAGCCTCTTCGGAGGGTCCGGCACCGTGATCGGCACGGTGATCGGCGCCCTGATCATCGCGGTGATTCAGTACGGTCTTGTCTTCGTGAACGTCGAACCTTTTTGGCAGTTTGTGGCTGTCGGAGTCGTGATCATCATTTCCGTTCTCGTCGATCAAATTCAAAAACAGGTCGGAAAGATGTGATAGGGGACGAGCGGCGTAAGCAAAGCGTCCCCGCTTTGCCTCTTCGATCCGGTAAGCCGAAACAGACCGTGCCGCCGAACGCCGGAACGCCGAATGTTGAACGCGGACGTTGGACGCCAAAGTTCCGAGAAACCGCTTCTCTTCCTGGACCAGTCGCGACTATTCTATAAAATACGTATGGAACCTGACCCAGCAAAAGAACTCGAAGCCGAGATCGAGCTTTTGAGAAGGATCGGTGAGGGCGACCGCAAGAGTTTCGAAGAATTCTACGATCGGCTTTCGGGGCTCCTGTTTTCCACGGCTTACCGCGTGCTGAACAACCAGGCCGCCGCCGAGGATGTGCTGCAGGATGTCTTCATCCAGATCTGGGAAAAGGCGCCGTTGTATAATTCTTCCATCGGTAAACCGCTGACCTGGGCGGTGACACTCACACGTAACAAGGCCATCGATCGCCTGCGCTCTACGCAGCGACGCAGCCGGTTGCAGGAAAAGTTCCAGCACGAATCGGAGATTTTCGAACAATTCGAACACCGAAGTTCATTCGATGCGGTGGTGTCGGTCGAGACGAGCAAGCTGGTGCGGCAGGCGTTGGAAAAGCTATCAACGGACCAACGCCAAGTGGTCGAACTGGCGTTCTTCTCCTCGATGACCCAGACTGAAATCGCAGAGCGTCTGAACCAGCCGCTCGGTACGATCAAGGCGCGCATCCGGCGCGGGATGTTAAAGCTGCGGGACCTGATCGGCCCGCACTTGTAATCGGGCTGGCGCAGAAGAGAGACGCTTCAAGGAAGGTAAGGTAAGGCAGGTCGCAGCCTATGGCGGGACATGATCGGCCAGCTCGCGCTCGCGCGCAATAAGCCAGAGCGGATAACCCTCCCCGTTGAGAATTGGGGTGATTGCTATCTGAACAAAATACGGTTCGCCGTTCTTGCGATAATTGAGGATGGTTTCTCGACATGGGCGGCATTCGTGCACCGCACGGCGCATTCGATCCGCCGTTTCCCGATCGGTTTTCTCCCCTTGTAAGATAGGGCCCAGCTTTTTCCCCCGCAATTCTTCCAAAGTGTATCCGCACATCTCACTGAAGACCGGGTTGACCCATTGCACGAGCCCGTTTGGCCCCGATACAACTATCCCATCTCCAGTAGTTTGTTGTGGGCGATCCCGTACCACGCCCATAATACGAGATTTGAGTCCCGCTGGAGAACCAGAGTCGCCCGCACGGAGGGTGGCGAGTGTAAGGGCGGCACCGATTTCAGCACATCTGGTGGTGAACTCCCTGACTTCATCGTTGAATTCGAGGACCAATTCAAACTGCTCCCGTTCCTCTGGCGACATCGCGCCTGAGACGTAGAGCGCAGCCTGTTCCTGAAGGAATTCGTTACACATTGAGAATAAAAGTGAAAATTAGAGAGTCCTTGTTCAATTCAATACGCCTTCGCTCTTCCTCCGGATACAGATCGCGCGCTTTTTTTCGATGACTTCGAAAACGAATTGGATGCTCGCTCTCCCCGCCTCGAATTTCCAGGATCTTTTTCCACGATGGCAGGGATTGCGCCGGCCAGAAAATCGATACATCCTGATTGGCTGCAGCGGTCCATCGAAGACGAGAACGACCATGAGGACGAGAACGAGTACCCAGGAAAGCCGCGGTTTTCCTGGGTGCGACATGGACAGTGCAGCGGCTTGCGCTGCCCAAAATGGCAAATTTTTACAAGCTCCTCATTACCAGCCGATACCACCGGTGACCCAT
>JAFAKL010000066.1 GCA_019235445.1 Verrucomicrobiota bacterium
GGCGGGTTGGCCCAGGATCCTGATCTGGCCGCTCTCAGGTTGGGTGAGCCCGAAAATCGCCTTGGCAAGCCGGGTTCTGCCCGATCCTATCAGGCCGTAAATGCCCACAACTTCGCTGCGGTGCACCTTAAAGCTCACGTTGGCAAAATGGGGTAGCTGGGTGAGATTGGTAACCTCAAGGACAGGATTGTCCTGAAGGTGTTCGTGAGTCCGCGGAAAAAAGTCGGAGAGATTTCTTCCGACCATCTCTCTCACGAGATCTCCTTCGTCCCACTCAGCCACAGGGCGGGAGCTCAGCCTCGCCCCGTCGCGAAGCACGGTGATTCGATCTGCGATCGCAAATACTTCTGCCAGCTTATGAGAGATGTAGATGATGGCAACTCCCTTCGCTTTCGTTGTGCGAATGACCCGGAAAAGGTCCCTGATCTCCGGCTCGCTAAGCGAAGACGTCGGTTCATCCAGGATAAGGACCCGAGAATGCATGGAAATCCCCTTGGCAATTTCGACCAGCTGTTGCTTCGCGACCGAGAGCTGGTTGAGTCTCTGAACGGGGGACACGTCGGCTTCAATCTCGGAAAGAATCAAGCCAGCTTCCTTCTCAATTTGGCGCCGATTGATTAATGCTGGAATTCTTGACCGAGCTTCTCGACCAAGAAACATGTTTTCGGCCACCGAGAGGTCTGGGACAAGGCTAAGTTCTTGGTGTACCATTGCAATGCCCAGTTCCCGCGCGAGTCGCGGACTGTGGATCCTTGTTGCCCGCCCGTTGACGTAGATCTCGCCGCTGTAGTCAGGATACATACCCGCGAGGACTCTCATGAGGGTGGATTTTCCGGCACCGTTTTCGCCGACAAGCCCGTGCACTTCACCCGGAAGGAACTCTAAGTCGACATTGCGCACCGCGTCCGTACCGGTAAAGCTCTTGCTAATGCTCACCATCCTGATGAACGGCTCGGTGGGAACGCCGCTTTTTATCATTCGTTGGCTCCCGACTGAGAAGCCCTTGCAGCCCGCGATAGGCGTGTCCAAAAGGCGGGGTTCTCACACAGCAATTATAGCCTATAGGCACCACCTCAGCATATAAGTTTCCCATGAAGGTTGTCAAGACACGCTGGCACATTACCTTTTCGGAAGGCAGCGTCCGGAGACGCGAGCCGATACCATGTCCCCGTATTGCCGTTTCTTACTGAGGATGGCCCTTCTGCGCCAGCTAACCTGGGCCTGCAAATTCAAAGAATCGGGGGCCACGATACCGTTTTCGATACTGGAAGACTGTTGTCGGACTTTTTAACTGGGGATTTATGGACAACAGCTTGAGGTCTCCTCACGGTCTGCTCGGTTGAATGGGTTCTGGATTCCATGCGCCCGCACCCCAGCTGTTCTTTCTATTCCGATATGCTTCTCATAAATGTCGAGTACAGCCTCCTGGAACTTGCCTTGCGCGTCCTGCAGTAACTCTTGTTTAGTTCGGAGCTTGATCAGTTCTTCCCGGAAGTACGCTTCAATGTCGGATCTGATCCGGGCGGCCTCCTCAGCCGAGACTAACCTATCCCTCGCTGCTTTAGCCACGGAAGTCTCAGCAATTTCGCGAGCTTCTTCCAGGCTTAGACGATCGACCTCGGCTCCGCGAAGCCAGCTCCCCTCTTTTTGGAAAAAAGTCGACCTATCGTCTCGCCACTCCGTGTACTGAAACTCATGTCTTTCAAAGATCGCTTTCGCAACCTCGGCGGTCTGAGCTGGTCCTGACCAGACGATTGCTACGATCGTTCCCGCTCGATTCAACCAGGCCTCCTTGATCGTGCTCTGCTCCTCCAGATCCATCAAGAGAGGCTTGGCTCGACTGCCGCAGCCGATCGCCGGCGCAGCGCCGCACACCAAGGAAACGTCGTACAGGGTGATGATTTCGTTGTTAGCAGATCTGTTCATGATTGGACTCAGAGTTTGTCTGGGAACCAGTCGAATTATTCAGCAGCGCAACAGTTGCGATTTTTATCCTGCATCGGCGGACATTTTACCGAACCGTAGGAGCAAAAAACGCAGCAATCGCCAGGCTTAGGGCGCAACAGCGTCTTGCAGTTAGAGCATTGGTAGAAAAATTGGCATGCGTCGGTCGGCATCGTTTCATGTTTAGCGAAGCCGCAAACGGGACACGCCAGCACAGATTCGAGGAGAACTTTGCCCATTCCCGATTCACTTGTGGACGGAGGAAGGATAGCCCGCGTCCGCAGTCGCTTTGGTAACGCAGCGAGACTGGCTTTATCAGGATCGAACGAAATACTGGCGGTTTTCTTATCGAAATCCACTTTCGCGTCAGTTACGCCGGGCACTCTCTCGAGTGCTTTTTTGACTGTGATCGGACAAACCGCACAGGTCATATTGTGCACATCGAGAGTGACGGTTTGTAAGGCTCCAGCCAATAGGGTGAAAGGAAGTGCAATGATAGCACTGATTAAAACAAAACGATTCATGATTAATTTCATAATCGATAAAACAGTGGGGTAAACCAGGGTACAGCGATGAGGCCGAGCACCAGGGCCGTAACGATCCAGAATGCCAATCGTTGGCGTTTTAGGGTGCGCGGGTTCGCGCAGGCAGATTCAGGCGAACAGGCTGGTCGCGCCAAATAGAGACGATAGAAAGCGAACCCAAGAAACAACAGTGTCAATCCGACAAAAATCGGTCGGTATGGTTCGAGCGCAGTGAGGGAGCCGATCCACGCACCGCTAACTCCGAGCGCCAGCAATACAACAGGGCCCACGCAGCATATCGATGCTCCAACAGCCGAAAGTATTCCCGCAATGAGAAAGCCGGTTCCTCTCTGGGCAGATTCTTTTGGTCCAGCCATATCGTTTGGGACAGAACGTAAACTCCGTACCATAGTACGGAATCAAGGAGGAATTTTAACGTGCCGAAATTGACCATAGGTCGGGTCGCGGCTGCGGCGGGAGTCAACGTCGAAACGATCCGCTACTATCAGCGGCGTGGGCTTCTGGAAGAGCCCGCGAAACCATTGAGAGGATACCGGAACTATCCCCCGGAAATGGTGAAACGAGTCCGTTTTATTAAAAGGGCGCAGACGCTTGGATTTACGCTGGAGGACGTGGCCGGACTACTCGAGCTAAGCGACTCAGATGCCTGCACAAAAACTCGCCGCCTAGCGGCGCGAAAGCTGAGCCTGATTGGACAAAAGATTGCTGAACTCCTAACCATGCGTGATGCGCTAGCCGAGCTGGTGGGTCAGTGTGACAGGAAATTAAAGCGCGGTGCATGTCCAATTATTGAGATTCTTCAATGGGATTCTTCGGTCGAGCCATCCGCCAACGGGTCAAGTCATCACCGCAATCCAAGTCGAAACACCGGTTTTGGTTTGTCTCTA
>JAFAKL010000078.1 GCA_019235445.1 Verrucomicrobiota bacterium
CCTCAGGAAGCGCAGGGGGTGACCGAGCAACATATCATCATGGCCATGATCGAAGGACTGGTGGCGCCGAGTATCGACGATCAGGCAAAGGTTGTCCCTGGCATGGCGGATCGATGGGATCACAACGAAGATTATTCTGTTTGGACATTTCACATCGGAGAGGACCGAAAATGGTCCGATGGCGAACCGGTGGCAGCCGAGGATTTTGTCTTCTCCTACAAGAGAATGCTAACGCCTTCCTTCGGTGCGCAGTACGCAGAAAACCTATTCATCCTGAAAGGTGCGGAGGACTATTACGGCGGTAAAGTCACCGATTTTGATCATGTGGGAGTGAAGGCCCTCGACGAGCGGACTCTGCGAATCGAGCTGGTGGGGCCTACTCCTTATCTGCTCTCCCTGGTACAGCGTAATTCATGGCTTCCGGTCTGCCCGAGGGCCATTCTGAAATTTGGAAGCATCGACACCCGCGACAGCAAATGGACGAGGGCGGAGAACTATGTCGGAAACGGCCCCTTTATAATGAAGAGCTGGCACCCGAACGACGTCATCGAGGTGGTTCGAAATCCGCTCTATTGGGATGCGGCCAACGTTAAATTGAACGGCATCAATTTTTATTCGATCGAAAATTTGAACACGCAGGAACGTGCTTTCCAGGCAGGGCAATTGCACAAGACAGATCAGGTGCCCTTGGACAAAGTGCCGTATTACCGGCGCGCACATCCGGAACTCTTGCGGATCGACCCATACGAAGGCGTCTACTTTTATCGAATTAACGTCGCCCGCAAACCATTGGACGATCCGAAGGTTCGATGGGCGCTCAACCTGGCGGTGGACCGTGAGGCGATCGTGAAAAATATTTTGAGAGAAGACCAGAAACCTGCCACCGGATACACGCCGCCCGGAATGGAGGGATATCAGGTGTTGAATAAGATCAGCTATGACCCGGCGCGTGCCCGTCAGTTGCTTGCTGAAGCGGGCTATCCGAACGGGAAAGGATTTCCCAAATTTACCATTCATTTCAACACCATGGAATCGCATCGAGCGATCGCGGAAGCCATCCAACAGATGTGGAAGAAAGAACTGAATATCGATGTCGCGATCGAAAATCAGGAATGGAAGGTCTATCTGGACACTCAGAACAATAAGAACTATGACCTCTCCCGTTCCGCCTGGATCGGAGATTTCACGGATCCGGTCACTTTTCTAAGCATGTGGACGACCGGCAATGGGAACAATAACACCAATTGGGGGAACCCGAAGTTTGATGCGCTCATTGAACAAGCCGCCCGGACAGGGGATCCGGTGCGCCGCTTCCAGGTTCTCCATCAAGCGGAAGACTTGTTTCTCACCGATCTGCCGGTCGTGCTCGTCTACTGGTACACTAACGCGTACCTGTTACAGCCTTCGGTCCTGAATTGGAATCCGCTCGTTCTGGGTGACCACAATTATAAGTTTATCGATCTGAAGGCTGAGCGCGAATTAGCTAAATGATAAAGATCATCCTTGGGCGTTTGCTTCAGCTGATTCCAGTGCTCTGGATCATTCTGACCCTGACTTTCTTCATGTCAAAGGCAGTGCCGGGCGGTCCTTTTAGCGCGGAACGTCAGGCAACACCGGAAGTGATTGCCAGGCTGAATGCGTACTACGGCCTGGATAAGCCTCTTTGGGAGCAATACGTCGGCTATTTGGCAAAATTTGTCCGTTTCGATCTAGGTCCCTCGTATACCTATCAAAGTGAATCGGTCAATGAAGTAATCGCCCGTTCCTTTCCCATTTCGTTGCAGATCGGGACCCTGGCCTTTTGTATTGCTTCAGTGCTAGGCATTACCGCCGGAGTCATCGCGGCCGCGAACAAGAACAAGCTGTGGGACTATTTCCCGATGTCCTTGGCGATGCTTGGAATCTGTCTTCCGACCTTCGTCCTGGGACCCATCCTGGCCTTGCTTTTCGGCCTGGTTCTCAGGCTCGCGCCTGTCAGCGGCTGGTATGGACTCAACTATGTACCGTTCCATCCGATGATCATGCCGGCGGTAACGCTCGGGCTCTTTTATGCCGCCTACATCGCGCGTTTAACCCGGGGCGGGATGCTGGAAATCTTAAGCCAGGATTTTATCCGAACCGCTCGTGCAAAAGGAGTTTCCGACCATGAGATCATTCTGAAACATGCGCTTCGCGGCGGGTTACTCCCGGTCGTGGCGTTCCTCGGTCCGGCCTTTGCCGGGCTCCTCAGCGGATCCTTCGTGATCGAAAAGGTTTTTAATGTTCCAGGCATTGGTCAGGAATTTATCAAATCTGTCTTCAATCGAGACTATCCTCTGGTCTTGGGCACGGTCGCCTTTTTCGGAGTTTTGATTGTGGTGTTTAATCTGGCCTCGGACATCCTTCAGGCGTTGATGGATCCTAAGTCCCGGAAATAGCAAAATGAACTCTGGAACGCCTGCCGCGACCGCCTCGATTGAACCTCCTCCGGCCCGTATCGATCATTTAGAGCAAGGATCATCGCTTTGGAAAGATGCGTGGTACCGTCTCAAGAAAAATGATGTCGCCCTGTTTGGACTTTGGGCATTTGGGGTGGTGGGAGTTCTTTGCCTTGT
>JAFAKL010000276.1 GCA_019235445.1 Verrucomicrobiota bacterium
CGTCCTTCGAACTCTGTCTTCACGAGTGCCAATTTGAAAAGGTCCAGGTTTGATCAGCGTTATTGATTCAGCCCGGCAAGCGCAACCTGGGACTCCCCTCTCACAGGCTAAGCGCATAAATTGAGTGCTTTGGTTTACCGGTCTGGGCATTCCCCCAACCCGTTTAGTAAACGGCTTACCCAGCGTGCTCTCGAGCTGTGCCCTGGTCTGAATAGCCGATCTCAGCGCCCCGCAGAGTGATCTTTATATTATTGCTGACTTAAAAGTAGCCGTCGACCACCGAAAACATTTCCAAAACACAAAAAAACGGTCAAGACGTAGCCAGCAGGCTACGTACCGAGATGTTTTCATCCAGATCCGGCCAGTGGATGCCGACGCCTTTGCCAATAAGCCACCAATTGTTGCGCTGCTCCGGTGTTCCGTGTAAAAGGCGTGGAAACCAAGCCAGGGGTGCCGAAACGGTACGACCATCCGAAAGGCGCACAACCAGCTCCGCTTCCAATACCTGTACCTCCATCACATCAGACGACACTTTATTGGCTAAAATGCCGCCCGATTTCCCAAAATGGGCAGAACCGGAAATTTCCGACCTGTAGGATTAGAAAAGTGGCGGGGACGGGTCGCTTTTACCAAGAAAGTGCCAGGGCAAAAACCAAAAACGAAAATTCTTTTTATCAGCTCTTCGAGGCTGGGACCTAGGATTGCGATAGCGACTGGCCCGCCAGGAACTGCGCCGCAAACGGAGGGATGTCTACTTACCGTTCGTTTGCGAAAGGGCAACGCTGTTCGGATTGCTCCTTTAACTTTGCGGCAGAGCCAGTTAGACTTTCCGCTCCCCACTCGAAGCGGCTATCACCAACCATGATCCGCTACGAAGTCAAAACCCACGACGAAGTCACGATCCATGTGGTGGAGATGGATAACCCGTCAAGGCCAGCGGTTTCTTGAGCTGACCCGACGTTGGCCGCGGCGGCGGTGACGCGTTCACGGACAAGGGATTTGCGAAAACATTGTTTTGGGGCGAAAGGCAACCTATATTTGTACGAATCTTGCTCGTGCGATCTCCTCTTCCCAGAAAGGCCTTCGGTTCGCGGCGTCCTATGGTTCAGGTCTTCGCCGATCACAAACAGTGCCGGACGTTGTTGCGCTCGACCTGGCGCAAAAGGGCGACAGCGCTCGCACGCATACTTTTTAACCCTAAAATGTTGCGCCGAGGAACACAGACAATGGACTTGATCGAAATTGCGCGAAAGAATACCGAAGCGTGGAACAGGCACGACGTGCAAGCGATCGTTGCAACTTACGCGGGACCCGCGACATACAGCAATCCGCGCGCTGGCGACAATCTTAACCCCGAAGCTACTGGAAAATTTCACAGCGCGGTGTGGAAAGCCTATCCGGACGCAAAAGTCGAGATTATCAATATCGGTGATATCGGAGGAGGCTTGGTTGTGAGTGAGTGGATAATGCACGGGACAAACACTGGCGTTTTGCCGGACGGCACGCCGGCCACTGGTCGCACCGTTGCCCTTCACGGAGCGTCCTTCGCTCAGTTCGAGGGAGACAAGGTTCGCTCAGAGCGGGTTTACTATGACCGACAGAACCTATTTGAGCAGTTAGGTCTCACAGAGGCAAAAGGGGCGGCGCTCATTGCGGGCGAAGGAGCTTTTCGATCTCGGCCAGATTCGTAGACTGCGGCTTGGCTGTTCCGGCAAGCCACATACTCAGGATGGTGCCGGAAGTCCCGACCAGCGATGCGATCTGGTAAAAGCTCAGATCAGAATTTTCGACCAACTGCATAAGCTTCGCGACGATGGCTGAGTTGCTCAATGGCTGCTCCCCTCCCTTGGAATTAACATCAGGCGACATGAATCCGTTCAACGGAAAAGACGCTTGATGACGAACATTTATTCGAGATTCCGTCGCATTTTGTGGGACCGGAGGGTGCGCTAGGAAGGACCGAAAACCTGGGCGCACTGCGGGTCAAGAGCTGTAAACGCCGGCACTCCTTCTGAAAAAATCATCCCATGAATCTTCGGACGTGGAAGTTTTCTGCCTTGATTTGCTTACTCTCCGCCGGTCTCGTGCCGGGCGCAGATCTGGCTCGCCCGACGCCGAGGATAACCTATGAAATGCCGGACGAGGTCGATGCTCCCGTGGATCCGGACGCAGATGAGCTTGCGGCCTTTGATGATTATTCCTGGCGCGCCTTCATTGCGATCGATTGGCCGGCAAAACTGGGCATCCGTGGGGTACCGGATGAAACCAAAAAGATCGGCGATTTTTCCGATCCGGGTAGCAAGGTGGTCTGGGGCACTTGGAAGGCTGATTACGACTTGTTTCAACCAGAAGGAACGGAGCCGACGGAATGGTTTTCCTTTGATGGTTTTACACCCTGCCCTGGCCTTCCTTTTGCAGGCTCCGGGCATACGATGGTCCTTGGTTCTTTTTCCGGCTTTAGAGATTTTAATCAGGCCGGGAGCGGCGGGCTTGGAAGTCCCTTGATCGCTCAAAACCACACTTACATTCGTTTTGAAGTTCGCTTGAACCAGGTTGAATTCGACTTCATCCGCAACCGGCAACTCTATCGCAAAACGCTGTTACCCGCAGCCGGCGGCCCAAAGCTTCGGTTCCCAGATAATAGCGTCGCGGTTAAAGCTGCCTGGAGAGTGATCAAAAGCGACGAGTTGCCTGCCGCCCAACGCAGATACTACATGGTTGATGCGATGGTACTCGATCCGGTCAGTGGCAAATGCAAGATGCAAAAGATGGGTCTGGTTGGTCTCCACATTGTCCAGAAAACTCCAAAGCGGCCTCAATGGGTCTGGTCTTCCTTCGAACAGATCGACAACGTTCCTGAACCCGGTACCACGCCGACAAACGGACGCCACTATTCATTCAATGACCCATCCAGAAGGCAGTCGCCGGACCCGTCGACTGCTCCGCGGCCGATTTCACGAAGCAATCTTCCTGCCGACAATCCAAGGCCCATGCAGGTGATACGAAGCAAAAAAATCGCTGGTTCAACACGAAAAACGAACGCGGATTACCAAGCCCTTCTCAGGGGGACCGTATGGGAGAACTACCAATTGGTGCTGACCCAGTGGCCTAAATTTCCTCAGCCCGAAGAGGAGAACGGCGCGCCATTTCCAGGTCAGTTCACCGGACCCGATCCGATGACCAACATCGCGAATACAACCATGGAAACTTTTTTCCAGAAGAGCGCTGCGACTTCTTGCATGGCTTGCCACGATGTGGCCAGACGAAAAGGAACCGATTTTGTCTGGTTTCTGCAATTGCGAGCCAACTAAGGGAGAAGCTAGTGCACCCTCTACCAAATCAAAAAGCGTAGGAGCCATCGAAGCTTCCGAAACTGTCTATGCCTCTCTGGCTCTTAAACTCCGGCGTCCGGGCAACCAGGGAAAAACCAAAGCGAAAACCCAACTTTGAGAATAGTTCAGCTCCGAAAATCACATCTGCAACTACAGGTTCTTTCGCGACACTCCTGCTATTCTGCAGGGTGTTGCCATCAAGAAAAATGTTGTGTGCGACTGCCCGTCCCTGGCTGCCAAGGAAAAAATCCCATCCGAATTTGACCCCCGCCCTGTCGCCGGAAAAGTACGAAGTACCCGAATATCCCGGACGAACCATTTCAGGACCCCAATCAGCCTTCAGGCCGCGACCCCAGCGTACCAGAAATCCTGCTTCGGCATAGGTCAAGACGTTGCCTGCCGTTCCCCCCGCGTCAGGAATAATCTCCCACGAATAGCCGTTTCCCAACTCATGATTGAACCGCCATTTCCGCTCCCAGGACGCAGTGAATCCAAATTCGTTGCTAAGCTGGTGGTTCCAGCCTCTCGCCAATTGTTCTCCGAGCAGCGCGTGAACGTTGTTCTGCACCTGCCGTCCTAACGCCCATGACCCAACCACTCCCCCGAGAAATTCCAGGGAAGTCAATTGTCGAGCATTAGAATCTTGCACAAAATCCAAACCCGTGTACAACCATCCGGCGTACGGTCGGTCGTTCAGACTCGGGTTGCTGGCTCGATGATTTTCTGGAGTAAAGAAGCTCTGACCCACAATGGTCCATTCCAGCCGGTCATCCGTTTCGCGACTTGGTGGGTCAAAGAGAAAAGTGGATTCTCCAAGCCATCGGACGGGCGCGTTCCAGAGGCTGTTCTCTGTCAACGAACCGGTGGTGTAAGCGAGCTTTAGTCCGTTGGTGTAATGCCGATCATCGCCGTGCGGCGATAAGGTCACATTTTCTTCCACGGCGCTCAGCGCGCCTGGAGAGCTTATCGTTTGAATCGGCGTAGGCTCGACTTGCGGACCGGCAGACTCCACTGGCCCGCTAAACGCCGAGGCAGCGTAAAATACAAATAAAACCCTTGCGTAAAACACCCACGACGGCTTCATGACTCAAAGAGGTGTACCGAACACGGCGAATAAAGAGAAGGGAAAAAAGATTCCGCTGCCACCTCCGAGTCCTCTTCTAGCGCCTCTGTTGGGGTTCATCGCGGAAGCAAGCGCTCCGCTTTAACGAGAACGAAGCAGCCCTTCCGTCTTGCGGACAACCTGGGCGGGCGCCGGGAGAAACGGGTCGGCTTTGATTCAGAAGTGCGTTCTTCGGCACTCGCCTGCGAACTTCCTTCACCCTCGGGCTCCTATTATTTCGGCTCTCGGTTGAAGAAAACCGCCATCACGTTGTTTCGCAAGGCCTGGTCGCTGAGATCATCTCCATCGAGCGAGAGTCTTCGGCCGCTTTGAAGTCAAAAGTGGAATTGCTCCCGTGAATCGACTGCTCGATTGTAGGCGAAGTCATGGCGCAAGAGCCTTATAAATCTGCTCACCGCGTCTTTTGGATCATGGACAACTGCTCTGCTCATCGAGGGCAGAAGGCCGCCAACCGGTTGCCTGACCAATGACCCAATCTAATCCTGCGCGTTCGGCGCCATTGGCTTAACCCAGGGTAGGACCTGGGTTAAGCTTTCATAGCCGATTGGGTCGAAGTAGAATCGTACGCAGGCGACCAGCCGGCGGTCAACTCCGCCAATGAAGGCACGCGGCCACCAGGAAAACCGCCCCTGCGAAAAGACTGGCGGCGCTCCCTGCGAAACAACAACTGTGTTCAAGCGCAGACGAAATCGCCGGTTCTCCTTGCTCCCTGTTAATAAAGGACAGGATACCCAGAAAGGAAAACCCTAGAGCTAGCAGCACCAGACTGATTCTAGCCGATGCCCGCTTAAAAAATTTCAACATAGGTTCCTGTCTACAACTCGAAGAGCTCTGGGCTCGTTTGAGGCGTTGTTAGGATTACATTTTGCAGCACCCGTTGACTTAGTTAGCTCAATGGGCTAATTACATCCAAAAGGCATACCTTGTATTAGGAGTGTTACAGATTCCGGAACTAACCCTTCCGAGCAATAGATCAGCTCGAAAGGCGAGAGGATCTGCCAATCCCGGCGCGTCTTTGGCCGGGTGAGTCTCTAAGGTGGACGTCTACTGGTTGGAATACCAGTGGAGGCCAACCATCAGTCCGACTGGAAATAGCATAGTAATATCTTTATAAGTCATTCTAACAGTTACCTCCTTTCTTCAAAGGAATGGCGTACGGTCTGTACGAATACTGACGGCCTCGAACCAACACCAAGGTGTAGCGCTTTGCAAGTCTTAAAAAGAAGAAATAACCCGAACGGGTAATATAGGAGCGCCAAACGCTTAAAAGTCGAAGGCGCTGGTGACCTTTTCGCGTTGAGTTGAACCGCGACGAGCCGCTCAAACGGGATCCTCGATCGTTCCGGCTTCACTGGTTGGACAGCCTAAACTTGTGCTGGTCCAATGAGACGAAGGAAGGCCGACTGCAGCTTCAGTGGAAGAGGTGGCTGGATAATCTCATTGTGGCGGACTCCGGCAACTTCGGAGAATTTGATTCGGTTCGGATCCAGATGCGCCAGCGCCCGGCCCATTTTGGCCGGAATGATTTCATCGGCCTGGCCGTGAATGATCTCAATCTCCGGAATCTCAGACTGCGAGAGGATCGTTTTCAGGGAAGCGATGTTGTCGAACCGGTGCCGCAGCAAATGCCCCAATGGGATGCAAATCTGCGTCCTGACCATATCATCCATGGTCGTAAAGGTAGAAAGCGCAAGAATTTTGCGGACCGGGTTTTTGGCCGCGAACTGGAGGGCGGCTGCCCCTCCGAGGGAATGCCCCACGACGCCGAGAGTTACAGTCCCTGGATTCCAGCCCTTTTGTTCCAATAGACTCTGGAGGGCGTGTTCTGCGTTCTCCAGGATCGTACGGGGATTGGGTTTGCCTTCACAAATTCCGTAGCCCGGGTAGTCGATGAGCAAGAAGCCGTTTTGCCTGCCGGCAAAAGCGCGAATCAGGCCGATCCAGGCCAAGGCGAGGTCGCCATTGCCTCCGAAAACCAGCCAAATGGTTTTGGGAGCGATTTTGCCTTCCCCGTTTCGCCAGAAGAAGGCGGCCTGGTTTCCCTGAGATGTTCGGAATCTGACCTCTTGGACACCTACCATTTTGGCTTCCTCCCGCTGTGCAGACGAATAGCGCGAAGGAAAATAGATAAATCGGTCCTGAAACAGGACCATGAGGCCGGGCAACCCGACAAGCGGGATTACGGCGAATAGCCAGATTTCAGCTCCTACCATGCTAGTGCTAGTGTACTGTCGCCGAAATAGCATGCCATTCGCCGCAGGTCAGTTGGCTGCTTTTCAAGGCGCGAGCGACCAGCATATCTCAATCGATACGTGAGGTGCGAGCAACGCGGAAAAACAGCCAACTGGCCGCGGCCATTGGGTTGCGATGAAAATGGGTCGGCGGCTGCGTTGCTCGTTCGGTTGCGTATTAATTTAGATATCCGCCCTCTGAATGCCAGTCCGGCTCGGACCCGCCAGTCCGGCTCGGACCGCCTCGCAGACGAATCATCTTGAGCGCAACGAAGCCCAAGAATTCAGGAGACGGTGCACTAAGCGCGCTTTGCTTCGGATTACACCCTCGGAACCGATCGGCAGAGTGCTGTGAGCAATGCCAAAAGCAGGTTTGCAAACAGTCAAGGCGGCGCCGAGCGAGCCGCCTTGAAAATTCTCTACCAGCGGAGTTTATCAGGAACCGTGCTCTTCGGTGTGTTGCTTTGCGGCGTCTTCAGCATGCTGGGTGGCATGCAGGTGGTGGCCATGCGCGACATGGGCATGATGTCCGGCTTTTTCGTGATTTCCACTGGTATGGTGCTTAGCTGCTTCTTTATGATGGCGGGCCGCATGTTCATGGTGTTCCGCCGCTTTTGTGTGATGTTCTGCACTTTTCTGGCTCATAATTGGGGGTCTTCGGTTTCTCGGGAGAATATTGAACTTCAGCATTACCATCGCTGCGCCAACAGGCGCTCCCGGCAGCAATTTGTCACACTCCGCATCTACTGCCAAACTTTAACTGGACCGACCATTCGGAGATCCCACGCTAGTGCTAGTGTACTGTCGCCGAAATAGCGTCCCATTCGCCGCAGGTCAGTTGGTTGTTTTTCAAGG
>JAFAKL010000369.1 GCA_019235445.1 Verrucomicrobiota bacterium
CATTTATCTGCTGACCGCTTGTGCCTATCGTGAGCCCATGACGCGTTTTGACGCCCGGCTTTCGATCCGCCGCGCGTTTTCGTTCTCCGAGATGCGTCAAATCGCCTCGCAAGCAGGCTGGGAGCGATTCGGGCAGCGACGTTTTCCAATCTTCCGCCAAGCCGTTTGGCTGGAGGGTTGAAGCCAAAGCGAATACCGGCGAGAATGCGTTCTCAATGAAACTTATGGTGGCTTTGCTGATGACTTTTTCTGTGGTCTCCGCGGGATTGATCCCTGCACAAGAGAGCAAGATCGAGGTGAATCGTTTTCATTTGGAAGTCATTGACGGGGCGGTGGCACGTGCAGCTGTCAGTAACGATGGACCGGATGGCCAGCCGGCTGTCACGGCGGTGGTATCCAAGATTGGAGAGGAGTTCTGGAGCGTCGAGTTGCGGGCGCCCGACGTCAACTTTGACCCAGGCAAAACGTACGAAGTAAAATTTCAGGCGAAAGTTGTGCCTCCGCAGTTCATTTACGTTGTTCCTGAAAAGATGGATGAGAATCAGGCCTCCGCCGCCGAAGGGACGATTCTGCAAATTCCCGATCAATGGACGGATTGCAGCGTGGTCTTCCATACCTCAGATACCGCAAATCCCGGGCGGTTGACGCTCTCAAGCTTATCCGCGAATCCGGCTTCTTACTCGTTCAGCAATTTCCGCGTGAGCGAAAAGTGAGATGAAGCCTGGCCAGCTCGGATCGATTGATTTTTCCCCGTTGATTGAACGGGAGCTCGGACAGCATCCGGAATTCCCGAGGAACTTGCCAACTGCTCAGCCCGTCGCGGCAGTGATTTTCCAGGTCCTGCCGGGAAATGTCGCTCCCTGCCACCACATAAGCGACCAACTCTTCGTTGCGATTCGTTGAAGGTATCCCAAAGACGATTACGTCGATAACGCCGGGCAGTTTACGGAGATGCTCTTCGATGGTGGACGGGTGGACCTTCTTCCCTGCAACATTGACGAAATCTGAAACGCGGCCAATGAGCTGCAGCCCCAGAGGTGTCCATGCGATGATATCGTCAGGGACAAATTGCGTCCCGTCCAGCACGTCGATCTCTGGAACCGGGAAATAACCATCGGCAACGTTTGGACCGCGAACGCTGATGCGACCGTCGTCGATTTTGGTCACCTTCACCCCATTTAGCGGAGTGCCAACGAAACCGTTTGGCCTCTCGAGGTCCTCACTGCGATCATAAGCGATGCCACCACATTCCGAAGATCCATAGAAGCTGTGGATTTTCAGTCCGAATCGGCGGTGAAATTGGCGAGAGACCTCCGGTGCCAGCGGAGCACCCGCCGAAACGCAGAGGCGAAGACCAACCGTTTGATGGATGTCCGGGAGAGAACCCAGTGCTTGAAATAATGCCGGCGTTCCAGGAAAGACGGTCGCTCTGCAGCTCTGCAGATGGTTGTAAACCGCTCGCGGCAGGCGATCGGTGGAACAGACCAGGCTGGTTCCCTGGTAAAGGAGAGGAGTGATGAGGTTGCTGAACCCGTACGAATGGGATAGAGGGATAACCCCGAAGTTTACGTCATCCGGTCGGATCCCCATGGTTTCGCAGATATTTCGGCAGTCAGCGAGGAGCTGTGACTCGCGGAATCGTACTGCTCTCGGAGCGCCGGTTGTCCCCGAGGTGATTTTCAGCAGGCAGGGAGGTTGGCCGTTCCAGGCGAGCGGCGAACAATCGAAACGCTGGATCCCAATTCCGCGAACGATTGCTTGCGCCCTGGTGAGCCTCAAGATTCCATCGAGTTGGCTCGCCGGTAGATCCGGTTCGATCGGCGCTACGACGAGGGCTTGATCCCAGCAGGCCATCAGAAACGCAGGCCAACTCGGGTTATTGCCGATCGCCGCCACGATGCAATCTCCACAGGAAAACGTTGATAACCGCCTCCTCCACACCGCGCGCTCTTCTTCGATGTCCTGGAAGGTCAGCAAAGAGGAGCAATCGTCTGAAAAGACCGCCGTCTCCCGATATTTGTGCTTTAGAACCTCCTGCCAGAAACTGTCAAAGAGCCTTTGTTCCACTTGCGTCACCTGACCGGTGTGATAGTCTTTACCTCTTTGTAATTTACAACGACATGAAGGCCGATATTCACCCAAAATACGTAGAGACGACCATCGTTTGCGCGTGTGGCGCCGTCTACCGCACCCGATCGACTCGTCGCGATATCAAGATCGGCATATGCGCTGCCTGCCATCCCTTTTTTACCGGAGAACAGAAGTTCGTCGACACAGCCGGTCGCGTCGAAAAATTTGCACGCCGGTATGGTAAGACTTTGGTGGCTAAGGGCAAGTCGAAGTAGGTTTTTAAACCTGTGCTTGGAACGGTGACAAGCGCCCTCGCGCTTTCACCGTTTTGTCTTTTGTGGACTTTGAACCGTTAATCGATCAGAAGCGCGGACGGTTTTACGAACTTGAGAAGGAGGTCGCGTCCTCTTCACTGTTCGACAATCCAAGGCGCGCGAGGGAAGTCTTGCGTGAACATGCGGGGCTGAAGGTCTTGCTCGAAAATTGGGATCGGCTCGAAAAAAGCGTCCGGGAATTGGAAGAAAACCGGGAAATGGCGACCGGCTCTGACGTGGAATTCGCAGAACTGGCTCAGGCCGAGATTCCGCTTCTCGAGGATCGGGTCGGCCAACTGTCCCGCGCGATACAATACGCACTTCTACCTCCGGAACCCCACGAGGATCGGGACGCGATCATGGAAATTCGAGCTGGGACAGGCGGGAATGAAGCTGGTCTTTTTGCGGCGGATCTTTATCGGATGTACTCCAAATATGCAGAAGCTCACCGGTTCAAGATCGAGGAGCTGGAAGGCAGCATTTCTGAGTTAGGCGGATTCAAGGAAATTATCTTCAAAGTGAGCGGGGTCTCGGTCTTTCGCGCCTTGCGATACGAAAGCGGCGTTCATCGGGTGCAACGTGTGCCGCTCACGGAAGCTCAAGGCCGAATCCATACCTCGACCGCGACTGTGGCTGTGCTTCCAGAAGCGGAAGAGGTCGATATCGAAATCCGGCCCGAAGACCTCCGCATCGAGGTGAGCCGTGCCGGAGGACCCGGCGGGCAGGGAGTGAACACCACGGATTCCGCAGTCCAGGTACTGCATATCCCCACGGGAAAGATCGTCCGGTGCCAGGACGGTCGGAGCCAACAGAAGAACAAAGAGAAAGCTCTGGCAATTCTCCGCTCCCGGTTGCTTGAGGAAAAGCAGCTTGAGGAAGCGGAAAAATATTCGGCGCACCGGCGAAGCTTGATCGGCTCGGGGGGGAGGGAGGAAAAAATTCGAACCTACAACTTTCCGCAGAATCGTGTCACCGATCACCGTATAGGTTTGACCCTCTATAATCTGGACCTTTTCATGGAGGGACAACTCGACGAGATGGTAAACGCACTGCAGGCCAGCGACATCGAACAGCGGTTGAAGGAAGCCGGGCTCAACGCAGTTGTCGGCGCCAGCGTCAGCGGCGCTGGGAACGATCCGAATCGCGCCGGTTAGCCAGACAGTTTTTCATGACTGTTCTTGAGCTCCTGCAATCTACGACTATCTATCTTGGCAAGAAAGGGGTGGAACAACCTCGCCTGAACATTGAGCACCTTTTGGCGGACGCCCTGGGAAAAAAACGCATCGACCTTTATCTCGAATTCGATCGTTCCCTTTCCCCTCGAGAGCTGGAGCCCTTGCGAGAAAAGGTGCGCAGACGCTCAGAGGGCGAGCCGCTGCAGCATCTAGTGGGGCATTGGGACTTTTTTGGCCGCACGTTCAAGACAGATCGCCGGGCTTTGATCCCCCGCTCCGAGACGGAACTTCTGGTCGAAGTGATGCTGAAGGAGTTGGCAACTCGCGGAGAGCGCGCAAATCGATTGGTAGACGTAGGCACCGGGAGCGGGATTTTGGCGATTACTTTGGCTCTGGAAAGGCCGGAGCTGGAGGTCTCGGCGGTTGATCTCTCGGAGGAGGCTCTTAGCTTGGCGCGGGAAAATGCGGATCGTTTGAGGGTATCGGATCGGATCTCCTTTCGCCGTTCGGATCTGCTCGATGAGCTGGAGGGACCTTTTCACTGGATCGTTGCGAATCTCCCTTACATTCCGACGGCGGACCTCAATACACTGCAACGCGAGGTAAGATTCGATCCGCCGTTGGCTTTGGACGGAGGCAAAGATGGATTGACGATTATCAAAAGGCTGATTGAATCGATGCGCGGCAAGATCGCGTCGAACGGCTTGGTTGCCCTCGAGGTCGGGCAGGGCCAGGCTCAACGCGTATCGGGTTTTTTGGCTGACCAGAAATATCGCGACATCTCAACCAGGAAGGATTACCAGGGAGTCGAACGGCTTCTCATCGCAAGGTATGGATAAGATCATCATTCACGGTGGCCATTCTTTGGTGGGTTCGGTCAAAATCAGCGGATCCAAGAACTCGGCTTTGCCGATCCTGGCAGCCACGCTTCTGACCGAAGAAACGTGCGTGATTCAGCGCGTGCCGGACCTGAGCGATGTCCATTATATGCTCCAGATCTTAGCGCATTTGGGCGCTGAGGTGGAGCGAGCGAGCGGGATTGTGACGGTGAAGGCTGAAAAGGTGAACAGCGTGGCGCCGTACGAGATTGTTCGCAAGATGCGGGCATCGGTTTGTGTGCTAGGGCCGCTCCTGGGACGAGAGAAAGAAGCCACCGTTTCGCTGCCTGGAGGGTGCGTCATCGGAGACCGGCCCATCGATCTGCACCTGCGCGGATTTCAGGCGCTGGGAGCCGCCGTACGAGTGCATGGAGGTAACGTGAAAGTTTTCGCTCCCTCGCTTCACGGGGCGACAATTTCGCTCAAAGGCAAATTCGGGACCACGGTACTTGGAACCGATAACATCATGATGGCTGCGGTTCTTGCCGATGGCACAACCGTGATCGAGGATGCCGCGTGCGAACCTGAGGTAGTTGATCTGGCTAACTTTCTTAACAAGATGGGTGGAAAGATCAAAGGAGCCGGGACTGCGCGCATCGTCATTGAAGGGGTTAAAGAATTGCATGGCGCCGAACATGAGGTGATTGCGGACCGGATCGAGGCGGGAACGTTTCTCATCGCCGGCGCTATGGCGGGAAAAGAGGTAACCGTCAACAGGGTCAGACCCGATCATTTGGTCGCGGTCACAGACGCATTGCGAGCCTGCGGTTTTAGTGTCAATGGAACCAACGGCTCACTTGCCATTTCTGGGAACGGAACCCGAAATTCATTGAATCTGAGGACCCAGCCGTATCCCGGGTTCCCGACAGATATGCAGGCCCAGATGTGCGCTCTGCTCTCTACCGCCGCCGGAGAGAGTTCAGTGACCGAAAACATTTTTCCGCAGCGATTCATGCATATTTCTGAATTGAAACGAATGGGCGCTACCATCGAACTGTACGGTGCTACGGCCAGAATTCGTGGCGTGGACAGTTTGAGCGGAGCTCCTGTGATGGCAAGCGATCTCCGGGCGTCTGCTGCCTTGGTGCTGGCAGGCTTGCTGGCAGAGGGAACGACCGAAATCAACCGCGTTTACCACATCGATCGCGGGTACGAGATGATCGATGAAAAGCTCGGTGAACTCGGGGCTCGAATCGAGCGGGTCAAAGTTTAACCAATCGTCCTCGTCTTGTTTTCCTCGCCTGATCTTCAATCGCCTTTCGTTCTGTAATCGTCCTCGTCCTCGAATTTTTTGCGGCTATAAGGACGACGACGAACGAGACAATTTCAGCTGGCATTCCGCGAAGCAAGAACGCTCCTGGTGAGCGAGGTAGCCAAAACGAGGGATCCACCGACTATCGACCAGAAAGTCGGATGTTCGCTCGTGGCAAGCATCACCCAAATAGGATTCAGGACCGGTTCAATGATGCTGATGATGGATGCATCGAGAGCTCGGACATGCCTGATCGCCAGTGAATAGAGCAGATACGGAATTGTCAATTGCACTACACCCAGGAAAAGGAGTCGCGGGCCGTTCTGCTCGATTCTGGCCATGGGAAACATCCAGGGCAAGGCGGTCAGGAAGGTAAGGAGGTTACCGAGGAGCACCACTGCCTCCGGTGATTCCCCTCGTTGGCGTCGCATAAGGACGGTCAGCCACGCAAAAGCAAACCCGCTCCCAAGCGCTGCGAGAACGCCCGCAAGGCCTTGAAGGCTGAGTTGATCGAGGAAAAAAAGCGCAACACCGGAGAGCGCGAGCAGGACGAGCAACCAATCGTACCACCGGGTGCGCTCGCCCAGATACCACGGACTGATTATCGCGATATAAATCGGCGCCGTGTATTGAAGAAAGATCGCGTTGGCAGCCGTGGTAAGTTTGGTCGCCAGGACAAAAAGAAAGACAGTGGCCGCGTAGGCGAGGGCTCCTGGGATGGTTTGCCGCGAGATCTTTCTGAGAACGCCGGGCATAACCAGACTGATGATGACCAGAGCGATCAGGCTGCGCCCTCCGGAGATCATCACCGGAGGCAAATCGATGGACTTGATCAGGACTCCGCCCAGAGACCACAGGACGGCCGTCGCCAACAGGAGCAGAACGTATCGGTTCAACGCTGGATCTTGCTAGTCCAATGCACGAAAAGCCAGCGTGGCATTATGTCCCCCAAAACCAAACGAATTGTTAAGCGCCAGGCGAACCTTTCTTTCCCGCGCCACATTGGGAACGTAATCGAGATCGCAATAAGGATCAGGATTATCCAGGTTGATGGTGGGCGGAACAATCCCGTTTTTGATCGTCAGGACGCAGGCGGCGCTTTCCACACCTCCGGCGCCGCCCAGCAGATGGCCGGTCATCGATTTGGTTGAACTCACCAGAAGTCCTTCCTTTGCATGAGTACCGGCGAGGAGCTTGATCGCATTGGTCTCGCAGATATCTCCTACCAGGGTCGAGGTAGCGTGCGCATTGATGTAGTCGACTTCTGTCACGTTGGCCCCCGCGTGATCGAGCGCCAACTGCATCGCGCGCGCGACGGGCGTGCCATCCGGCCGCGGAGATGTCATGTGGTAGGCGTCCGAGGTCAGCCCATATCCCGCCAGTTCGCAATAAATGCGCGCGCCCCGCGCCTTGGCGGTCTCGTATTCTTCGAGCACGAGAATCCCGGCGCCTTCTCCCATCACGAATCCGTCGCGGTCCCGGTCAAACGGCCGCGATGCTCTTTCCGGTTCGTCATTGCGCGTGCTCATGGCGCGCATTGAGCAAAAGCCGGCGATTCCGAGCTGGCAGATGACGGCTTCCGATCCACCCGCGAGAAATCCGTCAGCGTCTCCATAGCGGATCATCCGCCATGCTTCTCCGATCGAGTTGGCGGCAGTTGCGCACGCGGTAACGATTGAATAATTGGGTCCTTCCAGGCCGTATTCCATCGAGATCAACCCGCTGCCCATGTTCACGATCATCATCGGGACCATGAACGGAGAGACACGGGATGCACCTTTGTTCATGAGAACGGTATGCTGATCTTCCAGGCTCTTCAGACCGCCGATTCCACTGCCAACGAGCACCCCATACCGAGTGCGATCCACCCGCGAGAGATCGATCCCGCTGTCTTCTATCGCCAGCTTGGCGGAAGCCATCGCGAATTGCGCAAATCGATCCGCGCGCCGCACATCCTTGGGATTCTTGAAGTACAGGAAGGGTTGAAAATCGGGGATCTCGCCGGCGATATGGCAGTCGAAAGTGGAGGAATCGAACTGGGTAATCGGGCGGATACCGCTCTCGCCGTTGACGAGATTTTCCCAGAACGATTCCAAATCGCTTCCAATCGGAGAAACAACTCCAAGGCCGGTGACAACGACTCGTCGATTGCTCATGAGGTTCCGTTACCGCGTAGTCCGCAAACTGCCGTTAGGCAACAGAAATCTGAAGCGGAAATGGACGCTCAGGAGTTCTTGGAGCCCATCCCGACCATTTGGACTTGCTGAAAGAGTTTTCCCTCGGTTCGGATGGAGGGCGCAATGATGATTTCCGTCTCTTGAAACTGCCGGAGATCGGCGGCGCCGACGTTTCCCATACAGGTGGTGATCGCACCGACCAGGTTCTGGCTGCCATCATCGACGTCCGCAGGACCGAACAAGATTTGTCGCAGGGGACCGGTTGTTCCCACTCTGATTCGTGTGCCGCGCGGCAGATTGGCATGGGGTGTGGCCATCCCCCAATGGTAACCCTTTCCGGGCGCTTCAATCGCCTTGGCGAAAGCGCTGCCGATCATGACCGCATCCGCCCCGCAGGCGAGCGCCTTGCAGACATCGCCCCCTTTGCTCATGCCGCCGTCGGTGACGATCGGAATATAGCAACCAGTCTTCTTGTAATGGTAGTCGCGCGCAGCCGCACAATCCACCGTGGCTGTGACCTGCGGTACGCCCAACCCAAGAACGCCTCTTGACGTACAAGCTGCCCCGGGTCCAACTCCGACGAGGACACCGGCAACGCCGCACTCGATGATCTCGAGGGTCACATCGTAGCCGACCGTGTTACCGACAATGACCGGGCATCTCATCTCTCGACAGAATCCTTTGAGATCAAGCGACTTATACTCGGTGGAAATATGCCGGACGGTCGAAACCGTGCTTTGGACTACGAACACATCCACGCCGGCTTCTTGGGCGATCCGTCCGTAACGCTCCGCTTTTTGCGGAATGGAACTGACGGCAGAAATCACTCCGGCATCCTTGATCTCTTTGATGCGCGCGGCAATCAGATCCTCCTGCACGGGTTCCCGGTAAATTTTCTGCAGAAGTCCTGTCACTTGTTCTTTATCGGCTTCCAGGACCTTGAGCAGGACTTCGCCCGGATTCTTATAGCGGGTTTGAACCCCTTCGAGATTCAGCACCGCCAACCCGCCCAATTGGCCCATCTCAATCGCAAAACTCACGTCGACCACCCCGTCCATCGCACTGGCGAGAATCGGAATGCCAAGCTGGACCGGCTCCGCCTTTTTGCGCGGTATGCTGAACGTGATATCCACTTCGTTTGGATTGATTGTCACGCTACCAGGGACAAGCGCAATCTCATCGAAACCGTAGGTCGTACGGGCTTTTCGATTTCGCCCGATAAACATCGCCATGGCTCTATAGTCCTCCTAATTTTAATCGCTCATTCAAACTGCCGCAGCGAGGGCATCGTGGAAGCAGGTTGTCCGTTTTGTCTTCGAAAATAGAGGCACAAATGGTGCAGCGAACCCGGTAACGCAAGGCCTCTTTCTCGCGACGTCGGCGCAACCACTCGTAAACTATCCAAAGTGAAAAGATGGCCGCGAGGAAAACAATAAGGTAGATAAAGACCAGGACCGGAAGTTCAACTCGGATCACGGTGGATTTCCTCCCCAATGCAAGGTCACCATTCCCCAGTTCCGGTTTGGACCCGGTTTGAATTTGACCTTGCGAATGAAGTCCTCTGCTCCCTGATCCAGCGAAATATTTTCGCTTGACCGCATCAGAAAGACATAGTCGGCTGCTCCCTCCGGGCTTACGCCGACAAAGAGGGAGGTAGGATTCGACAGCGTCGAACTGGTCGGCAGGACTGGCCAATCAACCGGAGCTCGCGATTGAAGCGTCGATGCCACCTGGCATCGAGTCGGAAAGGTTTTCGGCGTTGCCTCTTCCTGCGGCTGCACACGCATTGGCAAAAGAGTCTCAGCGGAAAACAGCGATGGCATGCCCCGTTTTTCCGGCTCGGCGGGTTCTAGGCGCCTTAACTCTACCGGAAGACTGGAATAAGTGGGCTTATACCGAGGAGCTATCCGCCCGACCAGACTCGAGTCAAATCCGGGTGCGCTAACTTTTGCTGGATCATTCATGGCGACCCAATCCAGCAATCCCTTGTCCTGCCGCCGGTTCGGATCCAGAACAGTGACTTGTGCCGAGGGGGGAAGGAGCGAGGTGGTTGTCGGGTAAACAACATGAAAAATGTAAAAACAAAAGATATGCGCGAAGAACGAAACCGCGATCAAAACAGGTAAGCGGTAGTCCCAGCCCCCCTTGCGCCAATCGAAGATAAAATGCGCTTCGGGCGGACTCATTGTTGTTTCGGCGAAGTCGCAAGCACAACCGAGTAGCCCTTTTCGAGGCAGAGATTCATCACTTCAACAACAGATCCTTGAGGAGCTAACCGATCAGATTGGATAATGACAGACCGGTCCGAAGCATGATCTCCTTCGAGGCGGTGTGCCAGATCTTCGAGGCGTATCTGCTGATCGCGATAGTAGACCAGCGGATAAGGTCCCGCCGTAATGCTGACAATGATCGGGTTCTTCTGCGGCCCCAGGGTGAAGTTCGAAAACGGAAGATTCACGCTGATTCCGGGATGAAGCAGAAACGTGGAGCTGACCAGAAAGAGCAGTAGCAGCAGAAAGCACAGATCCACTAGCGGAATCAGGAAGATCAGAAAAGGGTTCAGATGGACGGATCGGGTCAGTTTCATCGGTGCTCACCGGCAGCCTGAGACTTCGGAGCAAATTCAATGATGGACGAATTGGTTTGGCTTTCGGAAAGGAGATTAACTACTTCAATTCCGGCCCGTTCCATTTCATGGAGAAGAGCATTCAAACGCGCGGAAAGATGGCAATAGGCGAGGATCGTAGGAATCGCCACGACCAGGCCTGCCGCGGTGGTCAGCAGACTTTCATAGATCCCGCCCGAAACATCGGCCAACGTGGCGTACCCGTTGCTGGCGGACAACTGAACGAAAGCCTGGATCAGGCCGGTAACAGTGCCGAGCAACCCGATAAGAGGGCAGATATACCCGATGGCCAGGAGCAGCCCGAGATTGCGCTCCAGGCGGGGGACCTCCAATTGCCCGGCTTCCTGGACTATTTCCCGAAGCTCGCTGCGTGGCAGTTGATGGCGGATCAGCGCGGCATATATAACTCGGGTCACCGGTACCGAAGTCGCCTGACATTCAACACGGGCTTCCGCCAGGTTTCGTTTCCGCACCAGGTTCGCCAAGCCTTGCAGAAACTCGCCCAAGTCAATGGTCACCCGATGAAAGTAAAGCAACCGCTCCACAAAAATGGCAATGGAAACCACGCTACAAAGCAGGATCAGCCACATCAATGGCCCCCCCTTTTGCATGTAGTCGATCATGCGGAACTTATAGATGAGCTATCGACCGGCCGCAAGGCTTTGGGAAAACGGGGGGTGTTCGTGCCTCCGTTCACACGCGTTCAAGGACCAGGACGAGAACGAGAAGGAGTCCGCGGCGACCCCCCTTTACCTCGCTGGTTCTTTCCCTTGTCCAGGAAAGAGCTGGGTATTCTCCTTCTTGAAGTTGTGGAGGAGCCGTTGAGTGACAGCGTCTAGGGTCGAGAAGACGTTTATTCCAGTGTTGGCGACGGATTCAAAGCTCTGCACTCTTTTCTGCCGGTTATTCAACAAGTATTCAAGATAGTTTGTCGGGGCCACGTTCGGGAGGTCGCGCTTGTTGAACTGCAACACGATTGGCACTTGTTCGACTGGCAGGTTCTGCTTTTGCAGGTTCTCTTCGAGATTGCGGAAGCTAACCACGTTTTCTTCCATTTTATCCCATTGGGAATCCGCGACGAAAACTATGCCGTCAACGTTGCGTAAGACGAGTTGCCTGGTCGAGTTGTAGATCACCTGCCCCGGTACCGTATAAAGCTGAAACTTCGTTTTAAAGCCTAGAAGCGTAAGTGCGTTCAATGGCAGAAAGTCGAAAAAAAGAGTGCGGTCAGCTGCCGTCGCAAGCGAGACCAGATCGCCTCTATACGTAGGAGCAATTCGAGAGTGGATGTACACCAGGTTGGTGGTTTTTCCGCCTAACGCCGGCCCGTAATAGACGATCTTAAATTGAATCTCTTTGCTCGCGTGATGGATGATAGGCATTTGCGATCTGGATCAAAGCGGCTTTTCGGTTGGGCTCAGAGCCGTCAGCGCGACCATCACGGCCTGGACTTTCTCCCGGACCCCCGGCTTGAACGGCCGCTGATCATGGAACACGGTCAGACAAAGATCCCCTTGAACGAAGATGCTCAACTGGTGAATGCCGTAGCATAAAGTGATCGTTTCCAGTGACCCGGCTTGCAGCGCTTCTACTTTCAGACGCGCCTGCTGGAACAGGTCGGGCAAAAAAGCTGCGATTGCCTCTTCCTGGGGCGAATTGTTAAGATCCCCCGCGAGCTTTATTCCCTCTGCGGTGCTCAAAAGGCACGATCGAAGACCTGGTAATTGCGCAACCTTTTGGATCGTCTTGGCTAAGTCGAGCGGCTCTTCCGTCATGAAGATTGCCTGCAGTCGCCAGGAGTCCCCGTCGGCGGCCACTGGAGGAGGTTGTTCCTCCAATTTCAGTAAGTTCTCAGCGATCAGAGTCGCCTCCGCCTGGCCGAAGCGTTTGGCGTCTTCCTCGGCCTGAGCGCTGAAGGGCGTCGGGATCGTCTCCTCCGGACGATCCATTTCCTGATCTTCCCGAAGCTTGATTGACTCGGTCGGAAGTCGCGGAAAGATTTCCTGCAACGGAATTGGGATCTCTGCAGCAGGGTCAATTGCCTCAAAATGAGTTTTCAAACTACTCGTCAATGCCCTGGAAAATATTTCCGCAGGGACAACCACACGCCCATTCGCCAGTTGAGACTGGATGAGGTCCAGCGGCAACGCGATCTCGGCCTCGGTTTCGTTTAATGATTGGATAGACGGCGAATTCAACTCGGGCGGGAAAACGGAGAGGATGGACTGAAGCCGGAGCTTAATTTCCTTCTCCGCGGCAGCTGCTAAAACATCTTCAGAGGTGACCCCAGCCGTTGAATCCGGTAATTCCGGTTCCTGGATTCGAACCGCGCCTTCGGGAGGCGCAATTTCCGGCTTTTCTGGAAGCGGAACTTCGGCGAATCGCGGCTGATTCGACGGTGGCTCGGGTTTGCTTTCCTGCTCCGAATCCGTTCGGAGCGTTTCCGGGGGTGGCACCTGTTCCGGTGCTGATTTCTGCACGGGGGCGGGTTCAGCCTTGGCTGCAGAATGGTCAGGCTTACGTTTAAACCAATGAAGAAAAGGCATAGGATTGCGCGTTTCGCGAGCGTGTTCTGTTTGCGAATAGCATGAAATCTGTTGCAGTCAAAGCCCGGGGGAGAAACGTATCGGCCTGTCGGCGTGTCGGCGTTCGTGGGAAGCGTATCTGCGTATTGACGAAAAATTCTGCGGCTTCGCGGCCTGCAAGATCCGACCCGGACTGTTCACGGCACAGGCTTACTCCTGAATCTAGAATAACGGAGAAACGTAAAGCGACATCACACTCACCAACCCGCCACGGTAGTACCAGGTTTTATCAAAATAAAAGCTCCGGTCGGACGCCCGATAGGTGAGGTGCACAATTTTGCCGGGTTGGTTGACGTCGTAAACGTCAAAAATGAGATCGCCATTCTGCCCGGGAGTGTAGCGGTAGACGACCAGGCAATGGTTGATCGGCTTCAATCGAGTGATATAGACGTCCCGTATCCGCCCGTGGTCGAGTTCGTTACGCAACCATTTTGCCATGCGTTCCTGCCCGCAGCGCGGCTCGGGGTCGACAATCCGCCAGTTACCCAGCCGCCAGTAAGCCGGCCACCAAAGGCCAAGGTTCCTTTGCAACACCATTGTTTCACCCAGAGAAAAATCGTGCAAATCTCTGTAGCCCGGAACCACGATGTTATCTTTCGGACCGGAGCTCCAAGCCGGTATCCGGCTAATCTTTCGGACGACCTCCTGGTACTCCGGTTCCGAAACCTTGGGGAGATCGGGACGAAAATCCGCGAATTTGAAAAACTGCAGAACGGACCGGCACATCTGGAAGCAATGGCGCGAAAAATCTGGTACATGCCCGTGCCTGCGGCTGATTTGAATCTGGGTCTCCGAGAGTTGCTTATAGTCAAAGTAGGTCTGGTTGGCAAAGGCGAAGGTATCCGCGTGGAAATCAAAGTTTCTGGAGCGGGCCGTCGTGCTTAAGACAGCCACGACAAAGGCTAGGAGAAATGCGCGGTACAACTTACTTACTTAATATTGCTTTCGAAGGTTGCTTGGCAGGATGTTCAGCTCTGCCCGATACTTTGCCACCGTGCGCCTCGCTATGGGTATACCGCGGTCGGAAAGAATTTCCACGATTTCTTTGTCGCTCAGAGGATTGCGGGTCGCTTCGTTGCGTACAAGTTCGGAGATCGCCTCTTTGACGCTCGTATTGCTCAGGGATGCCCCGCCCGTGGTCTGATAGCCCGGGGTAAAAAAGTACTTCATGTCAAGGACCCCTTGGGGCGTGGCCATATACTTTCCCGAGATAGCGCGGCTGACTGTCGTCTCATGCACTCCAACCGTCTCGGCAATCTGCGCCATCGTCAGCGGCTTGAGGAACGCAGTTCCGTTTTCCAGAAATTCATGCTGCCGATTCACAATCTCGTTAGCAATATTCAAGATGGTCTGCTGGCGTTGGTGAATGCTCTTGATTAGAAATTTTCCGCTTCGGATCTTTTCCCTGATATAATCTCGGACATCGCTCCCGTTAGTTCCTTGCGTCATCAAATCTTTGTAGGTTTTACTGATTCGCAAGTGAGGCACCTGGTCGCCATTCAGGGAGACGGCATACTCGTCACCCACTTTATCGACGCTGACGTCAGGCAGCACGTAGCTGTTGGGATCCGGAGTGAAAATTTGGCCGGGTTTGGGGTCCAGGGTGGAGATGAAATTCGCGGCCCTTTGCACCTGTTCAACACCAATCCCCAGCCGGCGAGCAACTTCTGGCAGCCGTTTGCGCCCCAAGTCCTCAAGGTGGTGCTCCACGATTTGATATTCAAGACTCGCTTCTTTCCCTAGGCGACGGAGCTGAATCAGAAGACACTCTCGCAGGCAACGGGCTCCTACACCGACAGGATGAAAGGTTTGAATGAGGCTGAGCGTTTCCCGCAGTTCTTCCAGAGGGTGGCCCGTGTTGTTGGAAATGTCTTCTAGAGACGTTTGCAAAAAACCGAGATCATCGATGTTGCCAATGATCAGTTCCGCTGTCTTACGTTGCGGTTCAGACACATCTGAGGTGTTCAACTGCTCCCAGAGATGCTGTTGCAAGGTTTCCTGGCTGGCAATGGAGTCAAAGAAAAATTGTCGCCGTTCTTCGTCCTCAAGGTTTCTGGCCGAGTAGCTGACGTTCTGAGCCATGTAATCCCGCCATTCCTCATCCAGTCTCGCCAGTTTTTCAAATTCCTCTTGAAAGTCGCTGTCGTCCTTGGATCGCTCATCGGTTTCAAACGCGCCAATCTCTTCTTCGAGGACAGGATTTGTTTGCAGCTCCTGTTGGACAATATTTCTAAGTTCCAGGGCCGGTGCCTGCAAAATCTGAAGGCTCTGCTGCAGCTGCGGCGCGAGCACCTGCTGCATAGTGAGATTTTGGAATTGGTGAATCCCGGGGCCGGCCATACGGAGTATTCTTGCTATCGAACAATCAGTCTAGAAGAGCAGAGGCCGAACTGCAAGAGGCCAGAATAAAGGAACTGAAGGCTCAGGCCTTCGCTTCCCGAGCAATCCCTCCCGATTTCTACGGGACAACGGTGCCGAGCCTTCGGTTCTTTTATCCTCGGTGATGCTTTAAATCCAGCTTTCGGTACAGTGTCGCGATACTGATCCCGAGCATGGTGGCCGTTTTCTCTCGCGAGCCTTGATTGTGTTTGAGCGTCATCTCGATGTATCTCCGCTCCTGGTGGCGAACGAAGTCGTCCAGCTGTTTGCCCACCCTCCATTCGGAGTCCAGTTCCTTTTCGAGGATGCCGGAAATATGGAGCACCTGAGGCGGCAGATCACAAGCTCGAACCACTCCGCCCTCACTGAGCGCGCAGGCCCTTTCGATGGCGTTCTCCAGTTCGCGAACGTTTCCGGGCCAGTTGTATGCGACAAGGCGTTGCATGGCATTTTCCTCGATCGTTTTCCGCTCGGTTCCCGTTCGATCGGCGTGCTTCTGCAAGAAACACCGGACTAGCAACGGGATATCCTCCAGCCGCTCGCGCAGCGGTGGGATCTCAATCGGAATAACGGACAGCCGGAAATAAAGATCTTCACGGAAGCCGCCATTGCGGGTTTTCGCCTTGAGAGATTCATTGGAAGCAGCAATAGATCGGACGTTGACCGGAATTTTTCTCGTATCGCCTACTTGCCTGATTTGACGCTCCTGCAGGACCCGCAGCAACCTTGTCTGCAGCTGCTGAGACATCGAATCGACCTCGTCCAGGAAAATTGTTCCATTGTGGCCTTCTTCGAAAAGCCCAATTTTGTCCGTCACCGCCCCCGTAAAAGCACCTTTCTTGTGCCCGAACAGCTCCGATTCCAGCTCGTTGTCCGTAAGGGCGCTGCAGTTGATGGTGACGAACGGATGATTCTGCCGCGAACTGGTGAAATGGAGGGCGCGGGCGACCAATTCTTTTCCGGTTCCGGGTTCTCCCTGGATCAGGATCGTGCTTTCGGTATCGGCGACTTTGCCGATCAGCCGATAAATCGCCTCCATCTTGGCACTTGTGCCAATGAGATTTTCAAATCTGTACTGGTCGCGACCCTCGCGTCTGAGATCATCGTGGCGGCTGAGCGAGGCTTGATGATCCAAGGCCCGCTGGAGGCAGGACTGCAGCTCATCGGCTTTGAAGGGTTTCGTGACGTAATCAAAGGCTCCTAATTCCACCGCCTTCAGGCCCATTTCAGGAGGGGCAAACGCTCCAGTGATAAGGACGACGATCTGGGGATGGTTCGCTCTGCACTCCCGTAAGAACTCAATGCCGTCGGGTCTTTCGGTGTGGAGTTCTGCGACCACGAGTTGGGGAGCGACACCGGGCAAGGCGACAAGGGCGGCCTCGGAAGAATTAAACTGAAAGGTCTGATGTCCGCGATCACGGCAGAAATTGGCGACCCATTCGGCCATCGCGGGCTGATCATCAACAAGAAGAATTCGGGCCATAAGTAAATAATATGATAATTTTGCATGTTATAGTATTATTATTTCTTTATTACCAGAAATTTCGTGCTCAGACTCCGACTCTCGTTTGACTAAGAGTCTCATTTTCTTCTGCTACCCCGAAAAGTCAGAATTCAGGGTCTGTGAGTGCCCCCCCTCCCCCCCACAAGCGCTAACTTAACTTAATGCGAAGCCTCGGCCGGGAGCATGTCTTTTGTCCCAGAGGGACAGCCTGATGGTAGCCAGGCACGAAGTGCCTGGAGTCATGAGAAAATAGTCCCGTCCCAGCGGGACGATTGAACGGATCTCGGCTTAATGAGAGGCCAACAATAAGGACGTAAAAATGGCCTGGCACAGTTCCCATCGCCAAAGCCATTCAATTAATAAAGGCTGGCTCATCGGCCTGGATCCACCAGACTTTTCGACCACTGGACCACTTTAGTTGGCCACAGGGTTATGCGCTTTCAGTGTCAGCGTCTCCCAGCTGCCAGAAACCAATCATGAGCTCCAAAATCAGGTCGAACGTCATCGGACCCGAACCTTTCAACAGGAATACCTAGCGTTTCTAAAGCGGCACGAACTCCGTTTCGACGACAAATGACTTCGACCGTCCCTCCGGGACGGGAGCTCTCCGCATCGGTA
>JAFAKL010000504.1 GCA_019235445.1 Verrucomicrobiota bacterium
AACACATCGGGCGTCCAGCTACCGTTAGGACCAGTCAGCCGTGCCATTCCAGAACGACCTCGTGGAGTTTGGGTAGTCCGGGCGCGGCTAGCTAAGACAATAAGAAGAATCAAAGAATATGACTGAACCGTATAAAATCAGCCGCGAGGAAATGGTCAAACTTCTGAATGAAGATCTTTCTCGTGAGTATCAGGCCGTCATTGCCTACACCATCTATAGTCAGACCATCAAAGGCGCCGCATTCAATCACATCGCCGGCGAGCTCGAAACCCACGCCGGCGAAGAGTTGAGCCATGCGTTATCGATTGCAAAACAAATCGATTATTTTAATGGCGAACCCACCAGCATTCCAAAGGAAGTTAAAATCTCAGACAAAGCCGAGGAGATGCTTCGGTTTGATCTGGAGAATGAAAGACAAACTTTGCTCAACTACCGGGAACGAGTTCAACAAGCGGAAGCCATGGGTGAGTTCGCGCTAGGAGAAGTCCTCCGGAAGATTATCCAACAAGAGCAAGAGCATCTGCAAGATCTGGCCGATGCTCTGGGGATCGATAATCCAGAGATATAGCGTCCGGTAAGGAAAGGCCGCATTGACTTGACGGATTCGGGGAGAGATGGTCAGAAGTTATGAGCCAGGATCAGCTTGATAGAATTGAGGACACACTTAATAACCTAAAAGACGACTTGGCGGTCTTAATCGCATTAAGTCCATCCGACGTCGTCCAAGAGGCCTCGAATACCGTCGTAAACAAGGATTACTCCGATAAGGATTTTCAAGACATGTGCCGAAAATTCCTCGGAAGGCATACCAAGCGGGTCAGGTCGGGAAAATAGGCCCGAACTTTAGATCGTTGGGCGTGGCGATTTTCTCGTTGCCGACCATCGGTACCGCTTAAAGTCGGATCCCTGATTGTGCGGACAAGCCCCGAAAACCTGTGAAACCGGGGCACACTCACCTCCACCATGAACGGCTGATATAATCGCTGATCACAAACACTAGGAGAATGCCCAGCCAGAGGAACCCCCCGCCGGCAAACAGCCAGATCAGCCTGCCACTCGCTTGTACCCGCATAAAAAACAAAAGGACAGCAACGGCTTCGATCCCAGCAATGAAGAGCAACAAAACCGATTCCACCATACCTAGATGAAACACCCGCAGACCTACCGAGATCGCCAGCAACACCAATAATGCCACATAGGTCCACACCGCCTGCTTCGCTTCATTTTTGCCTTTCATACTTTACCTCCCAGCAGGTACAGCAGCGTGAAAAGGAAAATCCACACCAGATCGACAAAATGCCAGTAGATGCCGGCGACTTCGAGGGGCATAAAATGTTTTTCCTGGATCCACCCTCTCAGAACTAACCAAACTATCACCAAGATGAGACCGATGCCGACGAGCAAGTGCAGCGCATGAAATCCGGTCATAATGAAGTACAGAATGAAAAAGAGCTGAACCTGCGGTGAATTAGCGCCGGTCCAATGGAACCCCTCCCCGGGAAAGAGTCCTTTCATCCAGTCCTCGTGATATTCAATTCCCTTGATAACCAGGAAAACAGCTCCAAGAAAAGCGGTGATCAGGAGAAACAGTATAGTCAAAAATTTTGCGCCCATCTTATTGGTCGCGGCAGCTAGCGACATGGTCAGTCCGCTGGTGAACAGTATTGCCGTGTTAACTGCTCCAAGGACAGCGTTCAGCTCTTGTGCACCCTCACTAAACGCCTGGGCATAAGTAAATCGATAAACACTGAACGCCAGTATCAGCGCACCGAAGAACATTATCTCCGACGCAACAAAGACCCAGATCCCGGCTGTTGAAGTCTCTCGCTGCTGCTCGAGGTCCGAGAAGTGATCGTAGAGGATGGCGCGGTTGTTAGTCATATGGTCGGAGTATCAGTAAACAGTAAACAGTAAACAGTAAGCAGTGAGCGGTGAGCGGTGAGCGGTGAGCAGTTGCGGTGATTGAGCATGAAATGGTCGAACAGAACGGCCCAGGGCTTTATTGCAAGGGAGGGATCGCGTCCCCGTCCGGCGGCTGCCGGACGGTTCGCGGAGCCGCACGTGTTCTTCGACCGAGCAACAAAAATACATCTAGCGACGTGGCACGTTTTCCCGGCGCGCGGGGACGCGCGCCCTCCCCTAACTGCACCCGCGTAGCCCGGGTTGGAGATGCTTTCAGGGCGATTGCGACGCACGATGTCCCCAGGGATAAAGCCCTGGGCTATTCTCTTGGACCATTTCATGGTCGATCACCTTTCACCCGTTCGACTCGCTTCATGCTTGCTCTGGGCAGGCCTTTCACCTTTCACCTTTCACCTTTCACTGCTCACTGCTCACTGCTTCACTACTAGTCCGCCACCGCCTCATTCCCGGGCGGTGGATAATTATAGACCTCTTCCGTTTGCACCGGCTGCTGCTCAAAATTATGAACTGGCGGCGGTGACGTTGTTTCCCATTCGAATCCCTTTGCGCCCCAGGGATTGTTGGGCGCTCGTTTTCCGTAGCGGCATGACCAGATTAAGTAGCAAAGCGGCAAAAGATACCCCAGGCCAAGAATGGAGGCGCCGGCAGTCGAAAGATCGTTATACACCTGAAACTGTTCCGGGTATGCGTGGTAACGTCTGGGCATACCGAGATATCCCAGGATGAATTGCGGGAAAAAGGTCAGGTTGAAACCAATAAAGGTAACGATCGCCGTAATTTTCCCTAGAAATTCGGGATACATGCGCCCTGAAATCTTCGGCCACCAAAAGTGGAGTCCGCCCATGAACGCCATCACCATTCCACCCACCATGATGTAATGGAAATGAGCGATTACGAAATAGGTAT
>JAFAKL010000185.1 GCA_019235445.1 Verrucomicrobiota bacterium
ACTCCTCTGGAAAAGAATTCCGCTTTGCTCTGCGATGCCACAGAGACCGAGCAAAGGAGAATGACACATTTTGAGAAAACCTCGATCAACCGTCCCTACGGGACTAGAGGCGTCTTATTTCTTTTTTCCAGGCACTTCGTGCCAGGCTACTTTCGTTTGGTTCCTCCGGGAAAGGCTGCGCTTTTTCGTTGTAGGATTTTTCTTGAGTTAAGTTAGCGCTTAGGGGGTTTCACTCCGGTTCACGGCCGGTGTCCCTCCGGGGTACCTTCTCCGGAGAGGCACCTAGTGTCCTGTCCCCTGAATAAGAGGTATATTGCCGGCCCGGGCCCAGAGGGTTGCGATGAAAATGGGCCGGCGTCCGCGTTGCTCGTCGGTCACGTATCGAATCAGAAGTTCGATGGCCGCCTTTGTGCTGGCCCGCGTGCACTTTGCGGGCTAGAGGTTTGTTTTCTAAGTCTCTTAAACTTTTATGAACCCCTCGTTTCCTGAAATCAGCAAAATCCCCTTTGAAGGTCCATCCTCCCGAAACCCTCTGGCTTTCAAGCACTACGATTCCGCCAAAGTCATCGAGGACCGGACGATGGCCGAACATTTGCGCTTTTCTGTGGCGTACTGGCACACTTTCCGCAACATTTTGAGTGACCCGTTTGGTGCAGGAACAGCCATCCGCCCATGGGACGACGGCTCAAACTCCGTTGAGAACGCATGCCATCGCGCGCGCGTAGCGTTTGAGTTTATCGAGAAACTGGGCGCACCTTTCTACGCCTTTCACGATCGGGACGTGGCACCCGAAGGTGCCAGTCTCGCGGAGTCTAACCGCAATCTCGACGCGGTCGTCAAAGTGCTTAAAGAAGAGCAGCAGCGCACGGGAATTAAACTACTCTGGGCTACCGCTTGCCTGTTTACCCATCCGCGCTTCGCGCATGGAGCGGCCACCAGCCCAAATGCCGACGTATTCGTCTACGCAGCCGCACAAGTGAAGAAGGCGATTGAAGTGGCTCATGAGCTGGGCGCCGAAGGCTACGTCTTCTGGGGAGGCCGAGAAGGGTATTCCAGCCTCTGGAACACCGATATGAAACGAGAGGTGGATCACCTGGCGAAATTTCTGCACATGGCCGTCGATTATAAGAAACAGATCGGCTTCCAGGGAGACTTTTACATCGAACCGAAACCCAGGGAACCGACCAAACATCAATACGACTTCGACGCAGCGACTTGTCTCAACTTTCTGCGGGAATACGGGCTACTGGAGCACTTCAAACTTAACCTGGAAACCAATCACGCCACACTGGCCGGCCACGCGATGCATCATGAATGCGAAGTGGCCGCCGCCGCGGGAGCGCTTGGTTCGGTTGACGCCAATACGGGCGATGAATTGATCGGCTGGGACACTGACCAATTCCCAACCAGTCTTTACCTGGCTACCCAGGTGATGCTGACAATTTTGAAAATGGGCGGGTTCACCAAGGGGGGACTGAACTTTGATGCCAAGGTCCGACGCGAAAGCTTCGAACCGGTTGATCTCTTTTATGCGCACATCGGGGGGATGGATGTTTTCGCCCGGGGCTTGAAAATTGCAGCGGCGATTCGTGCCGATGGCCGCCTGGCCGAACTGGTCAAGAATCGTTATGCGTCCTGGGATGTTGGCATTGGAGCGGCCATTGAAGCGGGCCAGGAGGATTTCACTTCGCTCGAGAAACACGCACTGAGCCAGCCCGACCCCGTCCAACATACCAGCGGGCGCCAGGAGCTTTTTGAGAATATCGTCAATGAGCTTATCTAGATTGGCTACCTATCCCTATCAAGATTCCCAGCTGGCAGTCGCGCAGCGCGTCTCTGATCTGCTGGGGCGCATGACGCTCCCTGAGAAAATCGCCCAAATGCAGTCGCAATGGCTGATTTTGTCTGCCGACGGCAATCATCGGGTGCGTACCGATGCCTTCTGCCAAACTGCAACAACAGAGAATGTAAAGGAAATGCTCAGGCTCGGAATCGGGCAGATCACCCGGCCGCTTGGCACGCATCCCGTTCCTCCTGAAGAGGGGGTGCGCGCCCTCAACGCCTTGCAAAGGTTTCTCGTCGAGGAGACCCGGCTGGGCGTACCGGCCCTATCCCACGAGGAGTGTCTGGTCGGACTGATGGTCAAGGGCGCAACCCTGTTTCCTTCGGCCCTGAACTATGGTTCGACCTGGAACCCGGATCTTATAGAAGCGGTGGGCCGGGAAATTCGCCGGGAGGCTAAACAGATCGGATGCCATCAGGGGTTAGCACCGGTCTTGGACGTGTCCCGCGACGTTCGCTGGGGACGCACCGAAGAAACAATGGGAGAGGATCCCTATCTGGTCGGGGTTCTGGCGACCCGTTATGTCAGGGGATTGCAGGGGGAAACCCGTGAACTGCTGGCGACCCTGAAGCACTATGTGGGCCACTCGTTTAGCGAAGGAGGGCGCAACCATGCGCCGGTACATCTTGGCGGCAAAGAGCTGAACGACGTCTTCATGCTGCCATTTGAAATGGCGGTCAAACAGGCCAATGCCGGTTCCTTGATGCCCGCCTATCACGATATCGACAATGAACCCTGTCACGCGTCCCATTTCCTGTTAACTGAAGTACTGCGCGACCGATGGATCTTTGATGGTCTGGTGGTCGCCGATTATGCTGGCATTAACTTGCTCTACGCGCACCATGGAGTAGCCAGGGACAAGGCCGAAGCAGCCGCCATCGCTTTTAATGCAGGATTGGACATTGAGCTGCCGGGGTCTGAATGCGCGCAGCATTTGCAGCGGGCCATAGAACGTGGCCAGATCAGCGAGGAAAAAATCAACGAAATCGTGGCGCGAGTTCTGACCGAGAAATTCCGTCTTGGCATATTTGAAAACCCATATGTCGACGAAAATCAGTTAAACCTGCAATCCGAGAGCGCAAGGAACCTGGCGCGGGAGGTAGCGTTACAATCGATCGTCTTGTTGGAGAATAGGGGAATCCTGCCCCTTGACGTCTCAAAGAAATCCCAGGTGGCTATCTTGGGTCCAACGGCAAATGATCAGTTAGCGATGTTCAGCGGTTACAGTTTCCCGGTCCACTTAATAATGGCCAACCTGCAGGAGGAATCCGTCCAGTATGCAAAAACGCCGTTGCAGGCGTTGACCGAGCTGTTCGGTGCCCACAATGTGCGGTACGCCATGGGCTGCGATATCCTTACCGAGCGCATTTCAGAGGCGCCGGTTTTTCCGGGGGACGTGGATTCGGATGCCGGCGCCAACCTCAGGCGCACTGCGCCAATCAGTCGGGATATCTCGCACCTCCAGGACGCTGTCGATTGTGCTCGCCGTTCGGATGTCGCGATCGTCTTTGTGGGAGACCTGGCCGGCCTCTTCCAGACGGGGACGGTGGGTGAAGGTTCGGATACGGACAGTCTTCAGTTGCCTGGGATGCAGGAAGAGCTTTTGCGACAGGTCGTCGCGACCGGCACGCCCACCATCGTGGTCATGACTTCAGGCCGGCCCTATGCCTTGAACGGTCTCGAGGACCGGGCCGCGGCGGTCCTGATGGCGTTCCAGCCTGGACAGGAAGGGGCCGACGCGATTGCCGATCTGCTGACCGGTAAGGTTAGCCCTAGCGGCAGGCTGGTGGTTTCGGTCCCCAAGAACACCGGTGCCGTGCCCTATTATTACAACCACAAGCTCAAGAGCGGCGGCACTCCCATCGCGTATCATTTCGGGAGCAAGTATCCCTTCGGACATGGTCTGAGCTATACCCGCTTTGAATACAGCGCGCTGACCATCGAGCAGACGCGCGTCAACATCGTCGACGGAACGATCGCCTTTTCCTTCGCGCTCGAGAACGTCGGCGAACGCGAAGGCTGCGAAACGGTCCAGGTCTACTTCCGCGATCTGTATGCTTCCCTGGTTCGTCCTGTCAAGGAACTGAAGGGCTTCAGGCGGGTGTCACTGCAGCCGGGACAAAGAGCCGAAGTGCGTTTTGCGATTCCGGTCGATATGTTGAATTTTACCAACAACAATCAGAGGACGGTTGAAGCCGGCGAATTTGACCTCATGGTTGGCGCGTCCAGCAGTGATATCAAGCTGAAGGGCAGGGTCGAAGTTATCGGCGAGAACAGAGTGCTCGGTCGTGAATGGCGAATGGAAAGCCAATCAGCGGTGGAGCTGCGAAGATGAGCTGAAGATGAAATTTAAAGGATTTCGCTGGTGGATTGTCGGGTTGATATGTCTGGGCACAATTATTAATTATCTGGCGCGCAATTCGCTTGCTGTGCTGGCTCCGCAATTGCAGACGAAGTTGAACTTCACGACTCAGGAATATTCCTACATTGTCGGCGCGTTCCAGATTGGCTACACGGTCATGCAGTCCGTCTGCGGTTTCGTGCTTGATTTCTTAGGGCTAAGACTCGGGTTCTCATTGTTCGGAGCGGCTTGGTCTCTCTTTAATATATTGCATGCTTTTGCAGGAGGCTGGTTAGGTCTCGCCTTTTTCCGCGGTTTGCTTGGTTTAAGCGAGGCCGCAGCTATCCCGGCCGGGATCAAGGCGATTTCCGAATGGTTTCCGGCGAAGGAACGCTCGGTAGCGGTCGGATACTTTAACGCTGGTACTTCGCTCGGAGCGTTGTTAGCGCCACCGTTGGTGATCTGGATTTCTTTGCAGCACGGTTGGCAAATGGCCTTCGTTGTCACAGGTGCGATCGGGTTTATCTGGGTTGCGCTGTGGTGGATATTCTATCGTTCGCCAAAGCAGCATTGGTTGTTAGGTGATGTGGAACGCTCGTATATCAAGAAGGGTCAAGAGGCGGACA
>JAFAKL010000213.1 GCA_019235445.1 Verrucomicrobiota bacterium
CCGGGAGCAACGCTTGCTCACCATCGCTCTTGGCTTGCTCAGGAGCGTTATGGACCTCGACCATAATGGAATCCGCACCCGCAGCGACTGCGGCAAGAGCCATGGCCGGAACGAATTCGCGCAGGCCGATCCCGTGCGTCGGGTCCACCACCACCGGCAGATGCGTTTCCCTCTTAAGCACAGGCACTGCATTCAGGTCGAGCGTATTGCGAGTCATATTCTCGAACGTCCGTATCCCACGCTCGCAGAGTAAAACGTTGAAGTTCCCTTCGCTTAAAATGTATTCGGCGCTCATTAAGAGATCCTTGATTGTCGCCGACATCCCTCGCTTGAGCATAACAGGAAGAGCGGTTCGCCCGACTTCGCGCAGAAGAGAGAAGTTTTGCATATTCCTCGCCCCGACTTGTAGACAATCGGCATATTCGCACACCAATTCCAAGTCTTTCGTGTCCATCACCTCGGTGATAATCGGCATCCCGGTGGTACGCCGAGCTTCCGCGAGGAATTGCAGCCCTATCTTGCCAAGACCCTGAAAACTGTAAGGCGAAGTTCTCGGCTTGAAAGCGCCCCCGCGCAAAATCTTTGCTCCGGACTGACGGACCGCTCTGGCGATGACAGTGATCTGCTCTTCGCTTTCGACAGAGCAGGGACCGGCCATCACCACGACCTCCTTTGCTCCGACGGTCACGTTCCCAACCCGAACGTGAGAATGTCTTCCGCGGAATTCGTAAGCAACCAGTTTGTACGGTTTAAGCACAGGAGTCACTGACTCGACGCCTGGAAAGGCGCCCAGTGGCTTTTCCCGAATTTTATCTTCAGGGCCGATCACGCCGATGACCACTCGCATTGCGCCACGGCTAACTTCGGCTTTCAGGCCCCAGGAACGGATTCGAGCGACGATGTGCCCGATCTGTTCCTCGGTCGCATCAGGACGGGTGACAATGATCATTGCTATGGAAATGGATGTAAGTTGTGGGGCGGCTCGGCTTCTGATGGCTTGCGGACGGGACAGGTGGCTTTCCGCACCTAAAGTCCGAGCAACTGCTGTTGCCAACGCATCAGCACCGAGCCGACGGCCTGTGGTTCTCTCGAGATTCGTTCCAGGGCCTGCCGGGGCGCTATAACACCTGGGTCGAGCTGCAGACCTTCCGCTACCCGATCCCGCCGATTTTTGAGTTGCTCCATACGTTGTTCCTCCTCACCGGTGGGTCGGTCGCGAACCAACCGGACTCGCTGCGGCCATTCCGTCTCTGGCAGCAGAAGGACTTCTTCCAGGAGAGCAGCCAGGCGCTTGCGCCTTGCGCCATGGACTCCGGTTGGCAAATGCGTGCTCCCTGCATCGACCGATTTCGCCAGCTCGATGAGCTCCTCGTTCCGCAGGATTTGAAAACTTGGACGATCCGCTTTCTGAGCCTCGGCGTCGCGCCAATGCCATAGAGCACGCAGGAGAGCGAGTTCTCTTCCCCGAAGCCCTGCACTGCCGGGAATTTTCCAGATTCGCTCTGGGTCTTTCTCCCGATCTTCCCCAGCAGCCGCGACAGCTTTCCGACAGCTCTCCTCAAACCATTCCCATCGACCCTTGGCACGGAGTTCATCGGACAATCGCTCGGCCAATTCGATCAAGTACAGGGTGTCATTGATCGCATACTCTACCATCGCAGGCGTGAGCGGACGGCGAGCCCAATTGGCTTTTTGCGAGGATTTCGGCAGCTCGATGCCAAAAAACTCCTTCACGAGTGAAGCCAACCCAACCTCTTTCAAACCGACCAACCGCGCTGCCAGATAAGTGTCTAAGACTTCGCCCGGGACAAACTTCGCGCCACGCCGGAGCATACGCAGATCGAAGTCGCAGCCATGCAAGATGAGCCTTCTCTGAGCCAGAACGGCATTGAAGCGAGTGAAATCGAGCGGTTCCAACGGGTCGATCAAAACGTCCTGTTCGGGCAATCCAATCTGGATCAGGCAGAGCTTTTCAAAGTAGCAGTGAAGGCTGTCTCCTTCGGTATCGACGGCGACCGGGTCGTATCGCTCCAGTATGTCACACCAATCATTCAAGAGCTCATTGTTGGTGATGATCAGCGGATACGGTCTTGTCATGGTTTTGATCGCAACGAAGGGCATGCTGATTTGTCAGACAGGCACTAACGCAGCGCGGTAAGGAGCAATTCGGCGTTAGTTCGCGTCGCCTTCAGCGTATTCAGGAGTACTTCCATCGCTTCGATGGCAGGTAATTGGGCGAGCTTCTTCCGCAGGAGGGTCACTCGCTGGAATTCATCTGGATGATAGAGCAGATCATCGCGTCGAGTCCCCGATTTCAGAATATGAATCGCAGGGTAAACCCGTTTTTCCACCAGCGTCCGATCCAGATGCAGCTCCATGTTGCCGGTTCCTTTAAATTCCTCAAAAATGACCTCGTCCATCCGGCTTTCCGTATCAATGAGAGCAGTCGCCAGGATGGTTAGGCTACCTCCTTCCTCACAATTTCGTGCGGCTCCGAAGAACCGTTTTGGCTTGAGCAAAGCCTTCGACTCGACGCCGCCGGACATGATCCGCCCTTTGCCGGGTTGAAGCGCGTTATACCCGCGGGCCAGCCGGGTAATGCTGTCGAGAAGGATGACAACATCTTTCCTGAGTTCGACCAGACGCTTTGCCCGTTCGCTCACCAATTCAGCGACTTGGACGTGGCGCGTTGGGCTTTCATCGAAAGTGGAACTAAAGATCTCGCAATCCAGACATTGCCTGAGGTCCGTCACCTCTTCCGGGCGCTCGTCCACCAGCAGTAAAATCAAATGCACGTCCGGCGAATTCGCGCGGATCGCGAGTGCGATGTCCTTGATCAAAATCGTCTTGCCCGTTCGAGGGGCCGCGACGATCAGGCCCCTCTGCCCGCGCCCAAGAGGAGCGATTAAATCGACCGCTCGGGCGCTGACGCTTCGGCTGTTTGGATTTTCAAGCAGGATCCGCTTATCCGGGAAAAGAGCCGTTAGCTGATCGAAATGCTTCGGTTCACTCCAGGATTCCAGCGGTATGCCTTCGATGCTGATGACCTGCTCCATAGCCATAAACTTTTCCTTCTCTTTTGGTCCACGGATATAACCCCGGACCTTCGTTCCCGGGCGAATGGCGTGTTTTTTGAGAATTGCCGCCGATACGTAGACGTCTTCGGGGCACGGTGTGACATTGTAGCGTTCCCACCGGAGAAAGCCGTAGGTTTCGCTGGTGATTTCCAGCATGCCCTCGCCGATCAACTGGACTCCTCGGCTTGAGTAAACCTTGAGCAGGTCAAAGATAAGCTGATGACGGGTGCGCTCGTGCGAGACCCGAAGGTTAAATTGCCGCGTCAGCTCCAGCAGAAGGGGATGGCTAAGTTGGTGCAGCCTGTCTAGCTCAAGAACTTTTCCGTTTTCGCTAAAATATTCTGAACCCGGCAATACCGCCGATTCAGCGCCTGGCTCCTCCATAACGTTCGGTCACCTCGGTAAAGATCAGATTAACTTGTTGAGCGGTGATTCCAGGCGGACAATCGGTCCATACGACCCAATCTGCCCGACGGATTTTTTCTTCGAGATCCATCTGGGCTTGAATGATCTGTTCGGCCAGCTCTTTTGATAAACGACGTTCGACTACGATCCGTTCAACTTGCGAGGCGCGACTGCACGCAGTCACGATGATTCGGTCGAAATAAGGTTCAGCCCCTGTCTCATACAATAATGGTATCTCAGCGAGGAGCAGCCCATCTCCTCCCGCCCGGTCAATCCACGCCTTCCGTATCCGGGGATGGAGAATGGATTCCAGAATCTTTCGCGCCGCCCTATCACGGAATGCTAGATCCCGCAGCCGGTCGCGTGCGAGATTGCCTTCGGAATCGAAAACTTGAACTCCAAAAGCCGCTTTAATCTCCTCTTGTACAACTAAATCGCCATTCGTCAATCTTCTGGCTTCGAAATCTGAGTTGAAAAGTTCGACCGGGACAGTTCGCCGGAGCAACTCGTGCAACTGCCGGGCCACCGTAGACTTCCCGGTTGCGACACCACCAGTGATTCCGATGCAGGGCATTCGTCGTTCGATTTTTGAGCACTGCGATTCCCGCGAAAATCGCGCCGGCTGTTTCCTGAGACTCAACGATCTATTTACGCTCCCAGTTTTATCCGAAAATAATCGATGGTTGCTTTGATGCCTTCCTCAAATTCAACCTTGGGGCTCCACTGATCAAGCAGCTTCCGGGCGCGGGTGATATCCGGCTGGCGCACCTTTGGATCGTCTTCAGGCAGCTCTCGGTACTCGATCCCGACTTTGGCACCCGTGATCTGCAGGATCTTTTCGGCAAACTGTTTAATCGTCATCTCTACCGGGTTCCCGATGTTCACTGGTCCGTGATGCTCGCTCATCGCCAGTCTAAAGATTCCTTCGATCAGATCCGAGACATAACAAAAACTCCGGGTCTGACTTCCATCACCAAACACGGTCAGCGGTTCATTGTTCAAGGCCTGGCTGATAAACGCCGGCACGACCCGCCCGTCACGTAGCCGCATTCTCGGCCCATAGGTGTTAAATATCCGAACGATCTTTGTATCGATGCCATGGAAACGGTGATATGCCATCGTCATGGCCTCCGCGAATCGCTTGGCCTCATCGTAAACACCGCGTGGACCGATCGGATTCACATTTCCCCAGTAATCTTCGCTTTGCGGATGGACCAGCGGATCACCGTAGCACTCCGAAGTGGAAGCGAGCAGGAATTTTGCTGATTTGTCCTTGGCTAGCCCTAACGAATTATGTGTCCCGAGCGCGCCCACTTTCAAGGTTGGGATCGGATGTTCCAGGTAATCAATGGGGCTGGCGGGAGAGGCAAAATGAAAAACATAGTCCACTTTGCCGGAGACAAAGATGAAGTCAGACACGTTGTGCCGGATAAAACGGAAATCCGGATTTCCGGCCAGGTGCGCGAGATTTTCCGGAGACCCGGTGATGAGATTATCAATCGCGATGACGCGAAATCCTTCGGCCAATAAGCGATCGCAAAGGTGTGAGCCCAGAAAACCGGCTCCTCCTGTGACCACAACGGTCTTCTTTGAAAGCGTGGATTGGAACATTTGTAAACGTTGTCACCTCTAAGCGGAGAGTCTCAGAAGTCGAGAGAAAAGTCGGCATAACCGCGGCTCATGTCTTCCACCAGAATCTCCATCACCCCTTCTTCGCCCGGTCGCTCTCAACACTCCTCGACAGCGGCGCCAAACGTATGCCGGATGTCCTCGGCTTGTTCTCGCCAGAACGCATCTTCGCCGATATTTGTCGCGTGGTCTCCGATGCGCTCAAGCGCGCGCGCGACGAAAACAATGTTAAGGTAGGTCGGGACCTGGTCCGGATCAATTCCCATCCGCTCAGCCAATTTGTCGTTCAGTCCCGAGTTGAGGGAATCCAGGTACCGATCTCGCGGCTTCAGCCCCAAAGCGAGCTCCGCATCTCCTTCAACGAAGGCACGAAGACTGTCGCGAAAAATTCCGACAGCCTCGCGGTAGAGAGGTTCAAGCAAAAAAACCTCCGGAACCGTGGCACGCGAATTCAGCTTTTTCGCACGTCGGGCAATCACCACGGACTGATCGGCAATTCTCTCCAGGTTAGAGCTCAATTTCATGGTGGAGATTACATGCCGCATGTCCGAAGCCACAGGGTGGAATCTGATCATTGTTTCCACTCCCTCCTGGTCGATTTGCTTTTCCAGCACATCGACCTTTTCATCGTCGGCGATCGCCAGGTTGCAGAGAGCGCTATCCCTATGTAATAGTCCCTGCATTGCATTCTCCAGCAACCGCTCCG
>JAFAKL010000265.1 GCA_019235445.1 Verrucomicrobiota bacterium
CCGAAAGAATTCCGAGATCGTGAAATCAAGAATGCGCCCGACGGCAGGCTTACCGAGGAAATATCGGCGGATATCGTCCGGGAAATTGATCTCCTTCGTCTTCAACGCTCACGGCCGAGATGAAAGTTTCCGCGGACACTTCATTGACTCGCGAACGTCCATGGCCCGGGTTGGATTCTTATAGCGAAGATGCGACCGGATATTTTTTCGGTCGAGGAAAAGAAACCGCCGAACTGTTGGCGCGGGTAAAACGAGAAATCATCACTCTTTTATTCGGCAAGCCCGGCTTGGGCAAGTCTTCTCTGCTAAAAGCTGGCTTGTTTCCGCTTTTGAGGAGTGAAGGATATTTCCCAGTTTACATCCGGGTCGACTACGCCTCGGGAGCGCTCAAAGTGCTTGACCAAATCCAAGCTGCTATGAGCCAAACGGCCGAGCGACACGATTGTTCGATTGCCCTTCCCAATTCCGCCGTAACGGCCTGGGAAATCTTCCATTCACGACATTTCAGAATCCAATCACTTGGTGGAAAATTGCTGTCGCCCGTCGTTGTATTTGATCAATTCGAAGAGCTTTTCACCCTCGGCAAAGACACCCGTCAAGCCTTAGCTGAAGAGCTGGTGGACACAATTGAAAGTTTAGCCGAGAACCGATTGCCGTTACTCCTCGAAGAAAAGATGCGGGACGATCCTGGTCTTGCCGATTGCTTCGACTTCGACGTGCCGGGTTGCAAATCGTGTTAAGCCTCAGGGAAGATTTTCTTCCCCACCTCGAAGCTCTCCGACGACGGATTCCAACCCTCACCTACAGTCGAATGCGGTTGGAAGCGATGGATGGCGCGAGAGCATTGGAGGCGATTATCCGGCCAGGCGCGGAGCTCGTCGACGAATCCGATTCATTAGTGATCCTCGATGCTGTTTCTTCCTCACGCTGGCAACCTGGATATCCAGTGCCCGACTTTGAAGTGCTGCAACATCGCGAGGTCAGTCCTGCTCTCCTCAGCCTGCTTTGCAGTGAACTTAACGAACGAAGAATCGCATCCGCGAAGACCAAGATTACAGCGGATCTCGTCCAAGACAGTCGCGATCGAATCCTGAATGGCTTCCGAACGTTGCTTCGATGAAATCTCTCCGCCTGTTCGACATTTTGTAGAGGATGAATTGGTAACCTCTTCGGGCTTTCGCAAACGACAAGAGATCAATGAGGCCATAAAACTCGGTATCGCGAAGGAAGAGCTTGACGCCCTGACTGACCGACGTCTGCTCCGTTACGAAGAAAGTGGGGGTGCCACATGGGTGGAATTGACTCGCGATCTCCTGGTCGAGACTGTCTTAATAAGCCGACGGGATAGGGAGGCGAGCGAACAGCTTAAAGCCGCTGAAGCCAAGGTGCTGGAAGCACGGAGAGCCGAAACAATACGGCGGCGGCAGATCCTGGCCCTTGGGGGAATCGCTATAGTCTTCTTTGCGCTTGGGTGTGTTGCATTATTTTTCCTGCTGAGTGCTAGGGAGGCCCAACGCCTGGCGGAAGAAAACCTCAGTAAGTACAAAGAAGAACAAACGCGTTCGTATTCTCTTTCGAGGCAGAAGCAAGAAGCGCTTCTGACTGCCGGCAAGCTTTCCGATTCACTGAAGGACTTGGCGGTAATCGCTCTCGAAGACAAAGACAATAGCGTTCAGATCGTCTCGCCTCTATTCAAAAATCTTCTGCTCAATTACATAGCTACCGTCGAGAAAAAAAACCTTAACGATCATGATCTTCCTCCCGAGGTTGAACTTAATCTACGTTTGAGCCGGGTGACGGTGGCTCTAATGACGAGGGATTTGGATGGTGCGCTGCAAGAGTGTGACGACGTTTTGGCGCAACTGCCTGGTTTGCCTGTTCAGGATCCTACATATCGAGTCGCGTTCTTTCGCTTGAAGGGAGATATTTTGGACGAGAAGGCATTTCGAGCGCGGTTTAGCCCGCGAAACGACCGCAAGGCGGAATGGATCCGAGCCATTCAATGCTTCCAACGTGCGGCTGACAGCTGCGATTCCGGAAGCGATGACGGCAGGCTTCTGCTGGCGACGCTACAGGTCAGGATCGGGCATGTAATCGACTACCTCTCCAAGACATACTGCCCCGGTCAATTTGGTGAGACCAATGAGTCGTCGAAAGAAACAGATAGCCCCAAGGAGGGGGTTGCTGCAGCACCTGATCCAACAACCTTTCTAAATTTTAATCATCAGGCATTTGAGCGCATCAATGCAGCACTAGTAATCGTGAAACGATTCGTATTGACACATCTAGAGGAACTCGAGGGACTGAGAGCTGAAGCGGACGCAGAGAACAAGCTTGGCAACCTGGCTAAGGAACGGTACGAGAGCGGTTTCGTCGCCAGTGCTGCGGATATGCAACAACTGATTGCCACCGCGATCAAACATTATAATGAAGCTTTGGCAACTCGGGAGAGACTCCTACGCATCAAAAATGACTCGCCGAGCGATCAAGTCGCGGTTGCTTTAATCCAAGCGAATCTAGGGGAGACCTATAGTCTCCTGATCGAGCGAGATCTCTCGTGGCTTTCTCAAGCGAGCAAATATTTAGATAGCAGGATTGAAACCTGCAATCAACTCCTGAAGATCGATCCGACTAACCCCTACTTTAAGTCGATCTTACGACGCGGTTACCTGAACAAAATCAACTTACTTGTCGATACTGTGAAAACTCCGGCGGCCCTGTCCGAGGCCCATGATCTCCTGAGCTATACACTTTATCTCGGCCCGGAGACCATCCGAGAGGAAGACCTCGCTAAGCTGGAGCAACTCTGCAATAATTTGGATTTGCAGACGCAATGGGGAACGTGTTTGTCAGCAAGGAAAAGATTACTCCAGTTAAAATCTGATCCGTAAAAGCTCGCAATGCTGCCGATCAAAGCCAAAAACTAAATGCCGCATTCGATCGTCGCTTCTTTTCTCGTCCTCCTGCTAACAATGGGCGTATCCTCTGGGCAAACTCCCGGCATCCCGTTTCGCACGACCGTGCCGGAAATTGCTAAAGCTGAGCAGCTGATTGTATCCGTCGCGCCGGATTGGTCGGCTACTGAAGTAACGATCTTTCTCTTCGGCCGGGCCGACACGGGAGGGCGGTGGCAACTGGCGATACCTGCTATTCCAGCTGTCTGCGGTCGTCATGGCCTTGCTTGGGGCATCGGCTTACAAGGCGGCGCGCGGCCAGGCGAGGAACAAAAAAAAGAAGGAGACGAAAAGTCTCCTTGTGGTGTATTTCGGCTACATGAGGCCTTTGGCTTGGAACCGGCCGCGGAAGTCGGTAAACTAGCTTTTCCGTACCGTCAGGTGACGCGATTCTACGCAGGAGTCGATGACCCCGCGTCCAGATTCTATAACCGAATTGTTGACGCGGCGCGGGTACAGCGAGACTGGAAGCATGCTGAGCAGATGGTTCGTCCGGATGGCTTGTACCGCATTGGGGTTGTCATCGAGCATAATTGGACGCAGATTCCCGGTTTTGGCTCCTGCATCTTTCTTCACGTTTGGCGCGGGCCGAGCTTTCCGACCGACGGATGTACGGCGATGGCGGAGTCGAATCTGCGGACACTGATTCACTGGATCGTCGCGAGTAAAAGCCCTCTATTTGTACAGCTTCCGATCGATGTTTATCGGTTGCAGACAAGCTGGGAGTTGCCGACGCTTCCAACAACATCACGGTGAGTTACTCAGACACTGGCCATTGAAAGTCGGAAACAAGTTGTGACTTCGCCTAAATCCAACGAAGCTCAAGGGATTTAGGAGACGGTACACTAGGCGGGAGCTCCAAGCAGATCTTCTATCTGCACAGGTAACCGTCGAATACGCACCCCAGAGGCATGATAAACCGCGGCGGTAATCGCAGGCGCAATGCCAGCTAAACCGATCTCGCCTACCCCTCGAGCTCCGTATTCGTTCAGAACCGTATCAGGATGATCCAAAAACGTTACATCAATCTCCGGAGTATCGGCATTCACCGCCATACAATAATCCGCGAGGTTGTTGTTAATGGGATGCCCAGTCTGAGAATCGTAGCGCGTTTCTTCAAAGAGCGCCATTCCGATACCCATCACGATCGCACCCTCGATCTGATTACGGGCCGGACGCGGATTGATGATGCGGCCAGCATCAATCACGGTCACCACCCGTCTGACTCGCAGGCGAGCAATTCCAGGATCCCAAGTCACTTCGACAAAATGAGCGCCAAACGAATGAGTGGAATATTTCTCGGCTTGCTTCAGAAAGCTACCTTCTGAATGCCCGCTCCCTTTCGCCTCGCTGACGTTCGCATTCCTGAGCAGAGTCTCGTAAGGGATGCCATTATCAGGCGGACTGTTTTTCTCGTGAATTCTGCCATTCGTCAGCGCCAATTCCTTGAACGCCTTTCCGGAGAAGGGCGAGTTGGCCGCTTTTGTCGCATTGAACAACAGGGTTGCAATCGCCTGGTCCGACGCTGCGCATACGGCAGGGATGACGGACGCAGTGGCCATGGACCCTCCAGAGATTGGTCCTGGAGGAAGTGATGTATCTCCCAGAACCACACTGATCCGGTTCAGCGGAACACCGGTCTTCGCGCTGACGATTTGGGCGAGGATAGTATAGGTACCGGTACCAATGTCTTGGGTGGCGCAAGCCACCCGGACGGTGCCGTCGCTCCTGAGTTCAACATTCGCTTCACAGGGAAAGCGCGCAGCGACCCATGAACACGCAGCGGTTCCCCAGCCCAAGATTAAATCACCTTCCCGCATCGAACTCACCGCAGGGTTTCGTTTTGACCAGCCAAATTTAGTAGCGCCAACCCTCAAACATTCCTGAAAATGGCGCGAGGAAAAAGGGAGCCCGTTGCTTTCATCTTTCTCCGGTTCATTGAGGAGTCGAAACTCGACAGGGTCCATCTTGAGCTTGATGGCCAACTCGTCCATGGCTGACTCGGTAGCAAACAGACCTGGCACCGCGCCAGGACCGCGCATCGCCGTCGGCGTACCGACGTTTCGCCGGACCAGGCCGGAGGCCACGCGCAAGTTGGGAACACTATAGAGATATGGCGTCGCTTCGCCGCAATTCTCTTTGTAATCGTCCAGGATGGAGGTGTGATTCAGATAGTCCTGTTGAAATGAAACCAGCTTTCCTTCAGGAGTTGCTGCTAACTCTACCTTTTGCTGGGTGAGGGGGCGATGGCCAACGTTAGAGAACATCATGCCCCGACTTAGGACGAGCTTCACTGGGCGATTCAGCTTGCGGGAGGCAGCCGCGGCCAAAGCGCTATGCGGCCACGGAAAGAGCTTTCCGCCAAAGCCAGAGCCAAGAAAACGGGATATGACTCGCACGTTTTCTATGGGGACTCCAAGAACCTGCGCCAACACGGCCCGATGATTGACGACTCCTTGCGTCGTTTCATAAAGGGTGAACTTGCTACCATCCCAGATTGAGACCGAGGCATGCAGTTCGATAGGATTATGTGTCTCCACAGGAGTGACATAGGTCTCTTCGATTTTGACCGGAGCGCTTGCGAATGCCGTCGCTGTGTCGCCGCGGCTGCTAGCGACCTCCAGTCCACCTTCGAGTTCGAGATTATCGTCAACCTCCGGCTTTTCCGAGCGATAGACTACCTGGACGGCGGCGGCAGCGGCTTGTGCCTGTTCGAATGTCCCGGCAACCGCAAGTGCTACATACTGCCCATTGTAGTAGATGAGATCATTCTCGAACGGCGGGCGTCTTTCATCGAGATAAGCGTTAAAAGTCATCTCTCGGGCGGATCTGTAAAGCCTGCCAATATTCTCGCGATGCAGGATTGCTACCACGCCTGACATCTTCTCGGCATGGGAGGTGTCTAGTTTTGTGATGCTGCCTTTGCCCACGGTGCTGCACACCGGAACTGCATAGACCATTTCCGGGAAAGAGAAATCCGCCGTATAGATCGCGTTTCCGCTGACCTTGAGAGGGCCGTCGATACGCGGAACGGCTGTTCCAATAATCGAAGGAATTTCGTTTTCTGCTGAGGCCATAATTCTTTCTCTAATAAGTGTTACGCGGATCGTGTCGCGAGCTTCAGCGCGCGAACCAGACAACGCTTTGCGAGTTCGACTTTGAAGCCATTCTCGCTTTGCGGACGAGCATCGCGCAGGGCGGCTTCTGCGGCCTGACGAAAGTGCCCTTCGTCGGTTGCTTTTCCGTCCAAGGCGGTCTCGGCTGCAAGGGACCGCCAAGGCCTGGTGCCAACACCACCCAAAGCGATGCGGATGCGTGTGATTTTGTTTTGCTCGACAGTGGCGACAACCGCCGCTGACGCCAAGGCAAACTCATAAGAGGCTCTGTCGCGCAGCTTCAGATAGATTGACTTGTTTCCGCCAGCAGGTGACGGCAGCGTCACGAAGGTGATCAATTCCCCCGGCTCGAGCACCGTTTCACGGTGGGGCGTGTCTCCCGGCAGCAGGAAAAACTGTTCAATGGGAACACTCCGTTCGCCATTGGTACCCTGGATATGAACAGTCGCTTCCAAAGCCGTTAGCGCCACGTTCATGTCCGATGGATTGGTGGCGATACAGTGATCGCTCGTGCCGAGGATCGCGAGCGTCCGATTGAATCCGCCGATCGCCGGACAGCCCGTGCCAGGCCCCCTTTTATTGCATGGCATCGTGGTGTTACGGAAATAGACACATCTTGTCCGTTGCAGCAGATTTCCTCCCGTGGTCGCCATGTTGCGCAACTGCGCCGAGGCTCCGGAGAGCAATGCCTGCGAAAGTACAGGATAATCTCGTACCACGGTAGGGTGATGGGCCAGATCGGAGTTGCGCACCACAGCGCCAATTTTAAGTCCTCCATCCGGCAAAGGCTCCACTTTATCCAGTGGCAACCTGTTGATATCGATCACCCTTTGAGGTTTTTCGACGTCGAGCTTCATCAAGTCGATCAGTGTGGTTCCACCGCCGATAAAGCGGACCTGTGCTCCCTGTTGGGCCGTCGAACTTAGGGCTGCGCCCTGAATGGCCTGGGTGATCTCGGTGGCCTGCACCAATTCAAAGGGATGCATTTGTCCCTCCTAGTTTGGCTGCCTGGCGAACTTCTCGAATGGCGGCAATAATATTGCGATAAGCGCCGCATCTGCAGATGTTTCCGCTCATCAACTCCTGCACGTCTGCATCCGTGGGGCCACATGGCTCCACCAACAGGGCCACTGCGGACATGATCTGTCCGGAGGTGCAATAACCGCACTGGTACCCGTCATGCTTCACGAAAGCGGCCTGCACCGGGTGAAGGTTATCCGGTTGACCGATTCCTTCGATCGTGGTGATTTCTTCCCCTTGGTGCATTGCCGCAAAGGTCAGACAAGAATTGATCCGCCGACCATTGATATGCACGGTGCAAGCGCCACACTGACCATGATCGCACCCCTTCTTGGTTCCCGTGAGATGCAAGTTCTCACGCAGGCAGTCTAACAAGGTTGAGCGAGGATCAATCTGCATTTGATGTTGCTGTCCATTCACCCGCAAAGTGACAGGAACGCCTCCGGCCACTGTGACAGGTGAGTTTGCCTCCTGTTGTTTAGGTTGGGTTTGGGCGAGACCTAACAAAGGGTTCGCGATTGCAGCAGCAGCACTGCTAGCTCCAAGCCGTGACAGGAACGTCCGACGGCTCAGGTGGCCAAAAGAGGGCGTTTCTTGTGGTCCGGTTTCACTTTGCATATTCTTTCTTAACATAGGATATCTCTTAATGCGACGACCGCGTGGGGTTAGCATTTGTTCAATTACCATGTGAGCGATCTCTAGCTTTACTAAATAGCTGGGGATCTGGGGGTTAGAAGCTCTGGAGGAGTGAAATGAATCGGATCGAAATCTCGGACGTGCAAAAATGGTTCCAGAACAGCCGAAGTCGGAGATCGTGTCGTTGGGTTTGAGCTCGTTCCGGTTTCCGGGGGCGGAAAACTGAAAGAGGCTTGTAAATAACTAAACAGTTAGTTATTTTGAGGGGAAATGAAGACGCTTCCCGCTCCGGAACCCCGCAGGACCAAACGCGATGCGGTCGCGACCAAGGCGGCGATTGTCGCGGCAGCGCTCGAGGAGTTTGCCGAACTCGGGTTGGCCGGGGCGCGGATAGACGAGATCGCCAGAGCTGCCCGGGTCAATAAAGCGCTCCTTTACTACTACTTTGAGAGCAAGGAGCATCTCTACCAGGGCGCGGTGGAGCAGATGTTCGTCGTGATGACCGATGCGCTTCGCCGTGCTCTCGATTCCGCCGACGAGCCAGGCAAGAAGCTGCTGAGTTTCCTGGATGCCAATTTCAGGGTGCTGGCCGAGCGGCCTGCCTATGCACGGCTCTTAGAGCAGGAGATGGATATCATAAAAGTTTTCCTGAACAATTTGCAGCCGGACACGGCGCCCAAGTTCCTTCAGCAGATCGCCCCCTTGTTGGCTGAGTTCCGGGAGGTGCTGGAAGAAGGGGTCAACAGCGGAGTTTTTCGCCCGATCGACATCGATGCGGTTTTGCCGCTTTTACTCATGCTGGTTCGCACCGCAGTGCGAGGCATCCCGATGGCGGGCAAATTCATTTCCGCGGCCCGGAAGGTCTCCGCGCAAAGGCGGCGGGCGGCGGCGATTGACTTTATCACCTGCGCGCTTTTTAGCGCCACGGCGCAGAGCGGGAAGAGCTCGAAACCGAGGCCCAGCCAATGAAAGGCCGAAAAGGAATCCTGATATTCATGGCGGCCCTCTTTGCAGCCGCGGCGCTTTACTACTTCTTCTTCACCGAGCGCAGCGATCGGTTGATCCTCGAAGGCATCGTTGACGCTAACCAGGTGGTCGTCAGCCCGAAGATCCAAGGCATCTTAGAGCGGTTAAACGTCGACGAGGGTAGCTCAGTGCGGGCGGGCGAATTGATCGCCACGCTTGATACCGCCGAGCTTAAAGCCAATCTGCAAGCTGATCAGGCGAGCGTTGAAAATTTGCGGGCGCAGTTGGCGGAAGCCCAGTCCAACTATCAGATGGCGCTCACCGAGACCGCCGGAGACCTGGCTGGCGCAGAGGCCAAGCTTTCGATGGCCAAAGCTCAGCTCGAACAGTCTAAATCCCAGCTCGAGCGTGTCCGAAGCGATTATCAGAGGACAGCGGCGCTTTCGACGCAAGGAGTTTCGGCTAAACAAGATCTTGATCATTGGACTGCTGACTTACGCACCCAGCAGGCCACGGTAGCGGCACAAAGTGAACAGGTGAGGGCGGCTGAGGCCGATCTGCTGCACGCGCAAGCAGGCCAGTACCGCAAGAGCGCTGCCAAAAGCGCGATGGAATCGGCCCAAGCGCAGCTGCAGAATGCTCAGTCTGAGTTGGACGCTGCGAAATCGCGGCTCAGTTATACTCAGGTGGTGGCGCCAATCTCGGGTGTGGTTTCCGTGCTGGTGGCGCGGCAAGGCGAAGTGGTGGGTCCAAGCGCGCCGATCGCCACAATTATTGATCCGCAGAGCACCTGGGTCCGGGTGGGGATTCCAGAGACCTATGCCGATCACATTGCGGTGGGTGAAAAGCTCGCCGTACAATTCCCATCGGGGCAGATCGTGGAGGGCACGGTGCTGACTAAAGGCGCCGAGGGGGACTTTGCCACCCAGTACGACCTCAACCAGCTCAATCGCGCTATTCGTTGCGTAGCGTTGAAGATCTCGGTGGCCAATCCGGAACTTACCGTTACTCCCGGCATGACGGCGAAGGTGCTCCTGAGCCTGGCAGAACTAAAGAGGAAGGTGATCTATCCGGAGAAATTGGCCGGCGAGTAAGGGAGGTCAAAGCATATCGAAGCGGGAGTCACAGCCATCTCTGTTGAAGGGGTCACTAAAAAGTTCGGCGATTTCACCGCTGTCGACAACGTCTCGTTTCGCGTTGATATCGGTGAAACTTTTGGTCTTCTCGGGCCTAACGGAGCCGGAAAAAGCACCTTGATCCGGATGATGACAACGCTCGTGCCCATCACCGGCGGCCGGATTACGGTCTTTAATCAGGATGTGGCGCTCTCGCCCAACCGTGCTCGGCTTGAAATTGGGGTGATTCCTCAAGCCATGACCAGCGACACTGAGCTCACCGTCCAGGAAAATCTGAGCATTTACGCCAAACTCTACGGTGTTGAACGAGACGAGCGGAGGCGAGCGATCAAAGAGTTGCTGGCCATCGTCGGCCTGACGAAATGGCGGGACGCGGAGGTGCATACCCTCTCGGGCGGAATGCGGCGCCGGGTCGAGGTAGCGCGCGGGCTTGTCCACAGCCCAAAGATCCTTTTCCTGGATGAACCCACAACGGGCCTTGACCCAGTCTCCCGGGTTGACGTCTGGGAGATGCTCGAGAAGATCCAGGGTGAGCGGCAGCTTACGGTTCTCCTGACCACGCACTACATGGAAGAAGCTGACCGGTTATGCGACCGGATTGCCATCATGGATCACGGGCGATTGATTACACTTGATACCCCGAGCAACCTGAAGGCTTCCGTGCCGGGCTCGACGGCGGAGACCTCGCTCAACGATGTTTTCGCCTTCTACGCTGGACACGGGCTACCGGATTCGGGGGCTCATGACGGGGGAACCTCCGCGACGGATCTCCGAGTAAGGAGGTAAATATGCAACGGGTCCTGGCCATCATAGAACGCGAAATGCGCAGGTACATGCGCTCGCCGGCGCTTATCTTTATCGCGCTGGTATTGCCCCTGGGACAACTGATCATCTTAGGGAATTCCTTCGGCGGCAAGATCCGGGGGGTGCAGCTTGCGGTGGTTGACGAAGATCGCGGCCCAGAGGCGCGGCGCGTTCGCGAAGCGCTTCAATCGGTGGAAAGCACCGCTAAAACTTTCCGGGTCGTTCTTTACCAGACCGAGCAGGATGCGGTAGCGGATGTGCGAGCCGGCCGCGTCAAGGGCGCCGTCATTATCCCTCCGGAATTCTCGCGTTTGGTCTACTCTGAAAACCGGCCTCATCTGGGACTTTTACTCGATAATACCGACGCCTTTATTAGCTCAGCGATCTCCGAATCTCTTTTGGGACTGATCACGGCCTTCAATAATCCCAGTACAGAATCAAGGCTGCCGAAACAGATCTCGCTGGAGCAGGTAGAACTTTATCCTTATGTCCCTTACCTGCAGTACATGCTCCCGGGTGCGATCACGCTGGCTATGTTTGTCTCAGTGATGATCGGAGGCGGTATGGCCTATATCGACGACAAAGCGCGGGGCGTGCATGAGGCTTATCTGGTAACCCCGATCACGAAATTCGAATTGGTTCTGGCCATGAATATCGCGGGCACGCTAAAGGCGGCAGCCGGCGGTATATCCCTGATGGCGTTAGGATCGCTGATCGCGGGAGTGGGAACGACATTTGAACCGTTGCATTTGTTATCGCTCCTGGTGCTGGTGGTGTTTACCTCCTTCGCGTTCATGACGATGATGTCCGCCATTGTGGCGCGCATTAATAACCCAATGATACCCCGGGCAATTTTCGGGGTGCTGAACACGCTGCTTTATTTCCCAAGCGGCGCTATTTATCCGGTTGAGGCATTGCCCTGGTGGTTGCGGATGATTACTCGCTTTGATCCCTTTACCTACGCCATCGACGGCTTCAGGGGATTACTCTTAAGAGGTACAAGCATTGCGTCAGTCTGGGGTGATATCGCCTGCCTGACTGTCTTTGGAGCTCTTATGCTGAGCATCAACACGGCGTTATTTAAACGCACGTTTTAACCGATCCGAAGTTTTTCTCCGCCCATGCCCTGGCATGACCCGCAGCTCGAGACCCGAATCGTTCCTGATCCGTTACCTGGGATCGAATTCGGATCGATGCTACCCAGAAGTCTTGAGCTCACCCGGGCCAGTTGCCGTCTTCGGTGTGTCCTGTGTCTCCAAGATCGTTAACAACTACTTTGGCGGGCCGAAAAACTTCGTTGCCGCGGCGATAACCGCGTTGAAAGGTCTCAAGTATCACACAATCGGGTTGAGATGGGTCGTGGCGCACGCTGACGGCTTCGTGATACAGCGGGTTGAATGGTCGGCCGACGCTCTCTTCGGGTTCGACGCCATGGAGACGCAACAGTTGAGTGAGTTGTTGGAGGGTCATCTGGACGCCTTGCCGGAGCTGTTGGGGTGATGTTGAGACGTCGCTGCCAAGCGCGCGTTCGAGGTTGTCAATGACCGGCAGCAGGTCGCGAATGAAAGCTTCCTTTTGCGCAGCTGCTCTTCGTTCGGTTTCCCGCGCGCTTCGTTTGCGGAAGTTGTCAAAATCGGCCGCTAGACGCAGATATCGGTCCCTCTCGCCGGCTAGCTCCGCTTGCAGCGTTCGTATATCCGGTGCTGAAACGGGATTTGGCGCGGTGTCGTCGGCCTTCCTTTCGGACGAATCCTGATCCGCACTCATATCACGAAGGCCTCTGCATTGAGGAACTGATCAGCGGCAAGCTTGAAGTTCTCATCAACGTTCTTTCCGGCTTTACTATTAGCCATTGGCTAAAAGGTGCCTCCTTGCTCGAGCCACTGCAAGGCTCAAGAGGGTGTTTGAATTGGCGCCGTCCAGTCTACGAATTTAATTGAAAACGACAATGAAGCTCGCTTTTCTCGATGAAATGTGAGCACAGACCAATTCGCCGCCGACACTCGGAATATTCCGGAACACGGAATAGGTGTTTAGCGCCACGATTGTCGGCCTCACTTCAGTACGCTGCCACTTCTTGTAGGCAAAGCGTCCCCGCTTTGCGCTTTTTCGGAGGTAAGGCGAGACGCCTTACTTACCACTGCGCGACACTTCTTGTCTTCAAGCGGCGCTAACCACACTATTCCGGAACACGGAATATGGTCGGTGTTTTTCAACAGCATCCCTCTATAATGAACATCACAGCTTTGGCTCGTCAGCGTTGGGCTTTTTGTTATAGCGCTCGAACATGGCGGCGCTGATTTCCGGGCTGCTCGGCCATTGGCCGCGCCGTTGGCCGCGATGGGTGTGATAGGTGTCCAGCCGGTCAGGGTCGGGCTGCACCACTTTTGCAGCTTGCAGAAACAGCAATCCGGCCTTGTCGGTCGGCATGCGCGCAACAAAGACTTCGGCATCATCGAGGGCGGCGCGTAGTTTGGTCGTGACGACTTTCGGGTCGATCGGTTCCGTGCTGTTGATCGCGCGCCATTCGGCGGCGGGATAGTTGGAGTTACGGCGGACTTCGGCAATCAATCCCTCGGGCGTGTAGCCTGGTGACTTCTCGACAGCCGCCCAGACAATGGCACCGAGCGGAAGAATGGTTTCATGGACGATCACGAGGTCAACAAGATCGCGCACCTCACGCCGGCCGGCGGCCGCCATAACTTTGTTGATGGCAAGATCAATCGGGTGCAGGACATAGCCGAAAGTCTCATCGCGCATGGTCGGGAAAAATCGAAAATCGCTGTCCACAACCCATTCAAGGCGCGTGGCGGCGTCCTGTCGCGTTATCTCGGCGGTGTAGATTGTCGGGGAGCGCCGAATCCATCTGATGCCGTAGCCCGCCGATTCAAGCGTCTGCACATCGCTGAGAGCGGCCGAGGCAACACGTTCCTCGCGATCATGGAAAACATCGATATCGCTCGAATAGCGCGGCGCGTCCCGGTTCAAGGGTGTTGCGCCGGCAA
>JAFAKL010000308.1 GCA_019235445.1 Verrucomicrobiota bacterium
GGTCGCTAAGAGCCAGTATGTGGTTCTTTCAGACGAAGAACTCGACCAAGTGGCCCCCGAGAAGTCCTCGGTAATTGAGATCCAGGAGTTCGTGGATGAGTCAGAAATCTCAAGCCTGTACTTTGAAAAGCCATACTATCTCGAACCGGACAAAGCTGCGGGCAAAGCATATGCTCTTCTGCGAGAGGCCCTGGCGAGGTCGGGCAAAGTTGGCGTCGCCCAGTTTGTCCTCCGCAACAGAGAGAGTCTTTGCGTGCTGAAGCCCCAGGGCGAGGGGTTAGTGCTCAATGCTCTCCGATTCGCCAGTGAAATCCGCCCCATGGACGAGCTTTCACTCCCGTCGAACGAAAAGCTGGCGCCGAGCGAGGTGAACCTGGCCACCAAGCTGATCGAGGGGATGGCCGCTAAGTTCGATCCCGCAAAATACAAGGACACCTACACAGAAGAGGTCCAAAAGCTCATTGAGGCGAAGGCAAAAGGCCAAAAACGCCAATCTCCCGCGCCCAAACCTGCCAAGAGCAACGTCATCGACTTGGTCGCGGCTCTGCAGGAAAGCTTGGGAACCGTGAAAAAAGGCAAGAAACGCTCGGCCGCATGAGGTGCAGCGTCGACCGCCCGCAGGGGTGATTCCAGATTTTTGGAAAGCCGGTAATCGAAATCCGCCGTGGTTGATGAGATGAGGAACGCTGTCCTCGAAAAGTCAAATCGAGTCGGGTCGCCCCCCGGTCCTTGATGAGGCGGTTCTTGGGCCTTCACCCCTCATGGGCATAGGCGTGGGCTACTGGGAGGAAGTCACCGTCGACGTCGACCTGCGAGTTGCCGCAGAATAGCATCCGCGCGTATACATCGGAAGGAGGTACTTGCCCATTGGAATCTCTTTTAACACTGCAAGAAATCACTAAGTCTTTTTACGGGGTTCAGGTGCTGAAGAAGGTTAACTTCGACCTTCGCAAAGGTGAAGTCCATGCTCTTCTAGGCGAAAACGGAGCCGGAAAATCGACCCTCATCAAGATCATTTCAGGAGCCTACAAACCAGATTCCGGAACAGTCATCTTTCAGGGAAGAGAGATTGATCCCCGCTACAACCCGAAAGAAGCAGAAGATCTGGGCATAGTGACCATCTACCAGAATTTTCACCTGATCCCTCACCTAAGTGTCGCCGAGAATTTGGCAATCAGAGGATTCACCGCCGAGCGGGGAACCTTGGTTAACTGGCCCTGGGTTTATCAACAGGCCAAAACGGCCCTGCAGAAAATTAATTTCCCGATCGACGTCAAAGCAAAAGTTAAGGATTTGAGTGTTGCTAAGAAACAGATGCTCGAGATCGCAATCGCCTTATCCAAAAGAGCCGAAATAATAATCATGGATGAACCGACCGCGGCACTGAGCAAGAAGGAAATCGAAGTTCTCTTCGAGATGATTGGACACCTGAAAGCACAAGGGATCGGTATTATCTACGTTTCGCATAAGCTGGAGGAAATCAAACAGATTGGCGACCGGGTGACTGTTCTGCGCGATGGGAATAATATTGCGACTCTTGATCTTCGGCAAGCCGAGCTAAGAGGAATCATCCGGCTGATGATCGGGCGCGACGTAGCGATTGCGCAAAAGCAGAAGGCTGCAGCCCGGAGCGGCACCGTCCTGGCACTGCGAGGCGTAAAAAACCAGCACTTTTCCCGGCCGATCGATCTGACAGTACGAGCCAATGAGATTGTGGGTATCACGGGACTCGTCGGAGCGGGAAAGACGGAATTGGCTCGTTTGATGTTTGGCGCCGACAAAATTGAAGCAGGTAATATTTATCTGCTGGGAAAAGAAGTGAATATCACCAGTCCCCGCCGCGCGGTAAAACTTGGTATTGGCTATTTGCCAGAAGACCGGGATGGCAATGGCTTGTGTTTAAACATGGGCGTTCGAGAGAATCTGACCCTGGCGTTTCTGGCGAAGCTGAAACGTATATTCCTGGATCGTCTGTCCGAAACTCGACTCGTCAAGGAAACGATAAATTCCATTCGGATCAGGGCGAGAAACGCTTCCCAGCAGGTCAAGTATCTTAGTGGCGGTAATAAGCAGAAAGTAATTTTTGGAAAATGGCTGGAAGCTGATTGTCGGATCCTGATTCTGGATGAGCCGACAATGGGCATTGATATTGGAGCCCGAAAAGAAATATACGATCTCGTGCATGGCTTTATTGAAAAGCCGCAGAGAGCGGTGGTTTTGGTTTCCAGTGATATCAATGAAATCCTGGAGATCGCCGACCGCGTCCTGGTGATGTCTGATCACAGCATCGTCGCCGAACTAAACGCCCGGGAAACCAGCAAACAGGAACTCGTTGAATATAGCATGCGGCTGAGCAGTTGAGCAGGACTGATCAAGCACGACTACACGCCAGGAAAGTTGAAGAGCATGATAGCAAACAAGATTCGCGCTGTTTCCAGCAATCAAGCCGTATCGATGTTACTCATTTTAATGGCGATGTGGTTCGTCCTGTCGCGGCTTTCTCCCTATTTTTTTACCGTCGGCAACCTGTCAGAAATAACCCTGCAAACTGCTGTCATAGGCATTATTGCGGCAGGAGAGACCTTAATTATTATTTCTGGCGGTATTGACCTTTCCGTGGGCTCGATCTTCGCCTGTTCCGGCGTCCTGGGGGGATTGGTCCTGCAAAAAACCTCCAGCTTGCCGGGCGCGCTTCTGACCACGGTTCTCTTCGGAGGCTTCTTGGGATTGTTAAACGGCTTTTTTATCACCCGACTACGGGTGCCACCATTCATCGCGACGCTGGGAATGCTGGGCATCGCTAGAGGATTCGCGCTGATCTTGTCGAAGGGCATACCTATCTTTGGTCTCGATCCGAGCTATCTTTGGATCGGCCAGGGGAAACTCTTTAATGTCATCCCGGTGCCGACGATCATACTCTTATTGGTCTTCGTCTTGGTCTTTTTTGTCGCCCACTACACTCGGTTTGGAAGATTCGCTTATGCAATCGGGAGCAATGCAGAGGCATCCGTTTTGTCTGGTATTAACTTGAAGCTTGTCATCCTATGCATTTACACCGGTGGCGGACTATTATGCGGGGTGGCTTCGATCATCGAAGCTGCCCGTTTAGCGACCATTCAACCGGCTGGTGGCAATGGCTACGAGCTTCTGGCCATTGGCGCGGTGGTGATCGGGGGCACAAGCCTGTTTGGCGGGGAAGGGAACGTAGTCGCCACCTTGATCGGGGCGATCATTGAGACCACCATCAGAAATGGATTGAACATTCTGGGAGTGAACGCGTTCTGGCAGTACGTCGTCAATGGCGGCGTCATCATTGCGGCGGTAGCGGTCGATCAACTAAAAAGACGGCTCTGAATCCCTCAATTATGAGACGAGACAAAAAAGGGCGGGAAATCCTTTTGTGTTGAAGTCGGAACAAGAAACCTTAGAATTGGCAGCAATTTGTCACCCGTCCATTTTCCCCCCCGAAAGTACCGCGCATGAAAAAAATCCGGCTTTTTTGCTCAGTTGCATTCTCCGTCGGTCTTCTCCTGAGTTGCACCGTCCACCTCTTCGGCCAGCCGAAAGATCAGGGAACCATCGTCTTTATTCCCAAATCTACTTCAGCGACCTTTTACCTGTTCCTGGTCAAGGGAGCGAAGGATCGAGCCAAGGAACTGGGTTACACCATTGACTATCAAGGTCCGGCGACAGAAACAGAGATCGCTAGTCAAGTAGACCTGGTCCGAAATATTGCCAGGTCAAAGCCTGCGGGCCTCCTTCTGGCCGCCCTTGATTCCAAGGCGTTGATCCCGCCAGTGCAAGAGGCGTTGCAGAACGGGGTCCCGGTTGTAATGGTAGATTCCGGGATCGACAGTGATCTTCCGGACGCAAGCATCACCACGGATAACTACGACGGGGGAGTTAAAGCGGGCATGGAGATGGCAAAACTGCTGGGAGAAAAAGGGCTGGTGGCCAACCTTGGCATTGAGGCCGGATCAGTTAGTTCAAAAAGGAGTTTTGGCTTCAATGATGCAATCGACAAGTTTCCAAATATGAAAGTACTTCCGACTCAATGGACCAACGCGGATGCCGCGACCTCGATGAACATCGCCGGGGACACCTTGACCGGGAACCCGGAAGTGACCGGCTTTTTCTCCGCCTGCGCACCTACTGCGGTTGGTATTTGCCAGGCCCTCAAAGGAAAAGGACTCGATAAGAAGGTAAAAGTGGTGACGTTTGATCCTAGTCCGGAGGTTCTGCCCCTCTTTGATGGTGGTGTGATCCAATGTATTATCGCCCAGGATCCGTACCAGATGGGGTATCAAGGGGTGGGTTATGTAGACAAGGCACGTAAAAAGGAGCCGATCGAGAAAAAGAAAATCGAGCTTCCGGCCGTAGTGATCACCCCAGAAAACTATCATAGTCCCGAAGTGCAGAAATTGCTCCAGACGCCGGAGAAATTCCAGTAGGGGCACGTTCGGCCGTTCGCCGTTCAACGCGATACGTCATAACCCGGCCTAACTAACTGACTAATCGGCCCTGTAGGCGTCCAGGGCCGCAGAGACAGACCGATCTCCCGCGGGATCAACCAACCTAGTGTACCGTCTCCTAAATCCCTTGGGTTTCGCC
>JAFAKL010000435.1 GCA_019235445.1 Verrucomicrobiota bacterium
CGGGAACTGAAAGGAGCGCGTCTCACGTATGCAGCCCAATCGGCGCTTTGCCTACCTTACCTGGGACCCGGTGTCCTGTCCCCAAAAATAACAGGTATATTGTTGCGATCAAAATCGGCCGCCGCAAGGCGGTCCGAGCCGGACTGGCGCTAAGAGGGAGCATCCCGCTCCAGTTTCAACAAAGTTCTTATCAAGAGCGGGCCTGAAATGATCTAGTCCTGCGTACAGTTCACCCCCGTCGAAGCCGCTGGCTTCACAAAATTCAAGGAGTTAAGATCATGAAGAGGATTTGGTTAGTATTCATCTTCGTCCTGTTAGGGATTCTGCCTTATCTGCCCGGAGGCGCAGCCGGCCGGTGCTACGCACACCAAGCCGTACAACAGTGCCGTGATCATCAAAGCCACGGATTCCGACTTCTGGCAGTACGTGATCACCGGTGCTGTGAATTACGGGCTGGACAATCCCGAGAAGGCGAAAGTCAGCTGGTACGGCCCGAAGTCCGAAGCGGACATTGGGCAGCAAGTTTCGCTGCTTGAGGATATCATTTCGAAAAAACCCGATGGTATTGTCATCGCATCCACGAGTTCGGATTCCACCGTGCCAGCCCTGGAAGATGCGATCGACCAGGGAATCGCCGTCGTCACGATCGACAACAAGGTCCATTCGGATAAAGTTCCTGCTTTCCTGGCCACCAACAACAAAGTCGGAGGCGCGCTCTGCGCGGACCAGATGGCCGCTAACCTGAAGGCCAAGGGTGTCCCGCTGAAGGGAACGGTGGGCCTTATCAGCGCCATGGCAGGCATTCAGGTGCTCACGGATCGCGACGCGGGATTCCGGGACCGCATGAAGGAGATCGCACCCGATATCAACGTACTGGAGACGCGCTTCACCGACAATGATATCGCGAAAGCGCTGGCAGCCTCGGAGGACATCGGGACCTCTCAGGGAGACAAACTGATCGGCCTCTTTGCCGACAACAATCACACCGGAGCGGAGCCGCACGGATGATCACCGAGCGTAACCTTCTTGTTGCGGTGGCCTTCGATTCCGACCCCGAAGAGGTTAGCGCCCTGAAGTCAGGGGCCCTGAAGGCTCTTATCCTCCAGGACCCTTACGGAATGGGGTACAAAGGGTGCGCGACCGCGGTAACGCTTCTTGAAGGCGGAACTGTCCCCAAGTACGTTGACACCGGCGTCGTTGCGGTTACCCAGGCGAACATGAACGACAAGAAAATCCTGGATCTCCTGGACCCGACCCGCCTGAAGCGGTAATCGCAGCAAAAGCACTAGATAGCGACTTGGCCAGGCTAGAGACGTCGGCTTCAAGCTTTTCATAGGCGAGATCCTGGGGTTCTTCGGGTTGATCGGGTCCGGGCGAACCGAGATCCTTCGCTGCATCTTTGGCGCGGACCCTTCCGACAGCGGGGAGTTAAGCATCAGGGGACGACGGGGTATCCATCCGTTCACCCCGACAGGGCATCCGCGCGGGGGTCGGGCTCCTTCCTGAGAACCGCAAAACAGCGGGCCTGGCGATGTCCTTGCCGGTGGACATCAATGTCAACCTGGCCTCGTATGATCTCATCTCCAGAGCAGGGTTCGTCAACCTGCGCCGGGAGGCCTCTCGCGCCAGACGTTTCGTCTCGGACCTGGCCATTCGCACCCCATCGATCAAGCAGAAGGTGCGCAACCTAAGCGGTGGAAATCAGCAGAAGGTGGTGGTGGCCAAATGGCTCTCCCGCGAAAGTGACGTTTTCATCTTCGATGAGCCTGCGGTGGGAGTCGATATAGGTGCGAAGGTGGAGATCTACAAGCTCCTCGAGACACTCCTGGCCAAAGGCAATGCCATCCTCCTGGTCTCCTCCTATCTTCCCGAGGTCATGGGCCTCGCCGACAGGGTCATCGTCGTCTACGAAGGCAAAGTGACCGGAACTCTCCAGCGAAGCGAGTTCGAAGAGGAAAAGCTTCTGCGTCTGGCCTCGGGAACCGTCGACGACCGTGGAGGGAAAGCGTGAGCAGGATGGCCTTGGGTCAAACGAAGGACCTTCCTGTTCGCAGGGTGGTTCGATTTTTCCGCACTGGTTTTTCAGAAGGAATCCTGATTCTGATCCTGGTCGCCTTCTTCGTCATTCTCTCCTTTGCCTCCCCGAGCTTTCTGACGGTTAATAATCTTTCGAACCTGGTGCGCCAAGTCGCAATCATCGGCGTAGTAGCCATCGGCATGACCATCGTCATCATCTCGGCGGGGATTGATCTCTCCGTCGGCTCTCTGGTCGGGTTCAGCAACGTTCTGGTTGCGATCCTGATGACCCCCGGGGCGTGCCGATCTTTCCCTCTATCTTGATTGCTCTGGCGGCAGGCGCTGCTTTCGGGGTTCTCAACGGGGTGTTAATTTACGACGGGCGGGTGCCGCCGTTCATTGCCACATTGGGTATGATGACAGCGGTGCGGGAACTCCTCATCCTTATCTCCGAGGCGCGGATGATAGCCGGGCTGCCAAGGCCTTTCCTGCACTTCGCCCGGATCGATATTCTCTGGGTTCCCTCCCTTTTTTTGTCTGGCTCGTTGTCATCGCGCTGTCGGTGGTGATGACCACTCTGACACGGTTCGGGACAGACGTGTTCGCACTCGGCAGGAACCGGAAGCCGCCCGCTTAAGCGGCATCAACGTCCGCGCCACAGTGTACGGCGTATATGCGTTTTCGGCGTTCGCCTCTTCCGTGGCCGGAATCCTTTATACCTCCCGCCTGGCCAATGGGATCCCAACGGCAGGCGAGGGCTACGAACTGGATGCCATCGCTGCAGCGGTCGTGGGTGGAGCCAGCCTCATGGGAGGCGAAGGAACCATCCTCGGAACAGTCCTGGGCGCGCTGATCATTGCGACCCTCAGGAATGGTGGAGACCTCCTGGGGATCAATCCTTTCATCCTGCAGACCTCGGTTGGAGTGCTGATCGTGCAGAACGCACGCTTTTCGCAGAGATTCGAAATCGGTCCAGCTGGATTACCCCTCGAGAATGCGTCCCAGCTGCGCAAAGGCATGACTTAAGCTAAATTAAATTATGCCCAGGAGAGTAAGATTATGAAGGTATTCATGGCAGTGATTCTGGCGATCTTCGCGGTCATCCCAGCGCAAGCGGGACCGCAGCCAGGAAGAGGTCAATTTCAGCACAGTTCCGGCTTTCGCCCTCGCATTGGTGGCAATCATTTCGTGGCCCGATCGAACAATGGTTTTCGGGGCTATTATCACTCCGGACGCGGCGGCGTCGTGATCTTCGATCCGGGGTATAATGGCACCTATTACGATTTAGACGACGAGCCCCTCTATGAGGGGCAGGAAGTTCCTCAGGATAGTGGCGATTTGCCCTACGGTATTCTGACGACCAACCCTGACATCGTGGTTAGCCCCTACGAGCCGCATGCGGCCATCAGCGTTGCCGGCATCCCGCACGGAGCCCAAGTTCAGGACCCGGCGTCCGGGATGATTTTTCTTAACCCGTAAAGAGTGCATCGTCTCATAAATGTTTTTTGGTACGTGATTTTTCGGACCCGCGCAGACAAACCGCGGAGAAATGGATTCGCCCTTAATGAATGGGCGCTTGGCTCATAGTGACTCTCCTCTGATCTGTGCAATCTGCGGTTTCAGCTTCGGCTCCAGCAAAAGTTCCAGAGGCCAAGGTCGGTTCCGCATTCCTCCCGTTTTTGGTTGATTAGCTCCGGATGTCAGCCCATCCCAGTCGCGGGACTGATTCTACTTCGTGCCCAAGCAGGCCTCTACCCAAGCGCCATTCTAGGTTTTCATCCAACAGAATGCGCATTTACTGAGGCGCCATAGCACGCTCCTTGGATTCCTTAGCTTGTGGATCGATGTAGCCATCAGCGCATTCAATGTACGATACCAGATTCAAACGGGTTCACCCTCTTGCATAAGTCGGTTGTCGCGACGAAAAGCCCGCAGTTCCGCGAGGATCGGGCGCCAGTAGGTTCGATCTGCGTCCTGGCAGGCGCTGATGCGTCGCTGAAACAGTTCTTGTACGGCTCTCTCTACAGCCCCAGGAGCTTCCTCGCCTCGGACCGTGTGAAGACCAAACTCGCGAAGTTCCATCTGCTGACCCTCCGGCCAAAGGTTCAAAACCGCTGGTAGTTCCTCAAAAAAACGCTGCAACTCCGGCAACGTGAAGATGTTGGCTAGAGCCCAGCCAACCTGTTCCGCACGGGTCAAGCCCTGGAGAGCGGCCGCCAGCACCAACCGCCCTATAACAGGATAGTCTTCGATCCGCTGGGTTTTTTTCAACTCGACCAGATCCCAAATTCCGATCGTCGGAATCACTCCCCACTCAGTCTCAAGCGAGTTCGAGCGGTCACGGGCTGCACCGAAAGCCCCGATCCTGGGCGGACATCCCATCACGTCAAGAAATACCGTCTCATTGGTCCCCTGAGGTAAAACAAAATGGAATCCGTGGCCACGCCTCATGATTTCAAGCTCGAACGGCGGCGTGAGTTTATAAAACCTGGCTTCATGAGCGCTCAACACAGACCGAAAACGCTCAAGGTTTGCTCGAGACGGCTCCAGCCACAGATCGATGTCCTCAGAAAACGTCGCAGCGCCGTACAAGACCGACGCCTGTCCGCTAATGAGCAGGTACTTTACTCCAGAGGCGTCAAGGTCGCGGAAAAAGCTTTCGATCATGTACAGTGCGTAAATCTCGGATGCGCTTTCGCATTGCCCAGCTTCGCTGCAAGCGCTGTTTGGGAGTGAGCTCCATCCAAGTCACTTCCTTAAATAAGTCGAGGGTGACGCGTTCGAGTTGACGCGGCCCGTCGCCTTTTGGTGCCGGCGCGCTCATGAAATTGCAAAATACCGAACTCGTGACTCAAATCCACACGTCATTCTCCATCGTGCGATCCCATCCCGCGTCGTCCGACTTGAGGAAACCGCGCGGCTCGATCAAAACCAACTTGACCTCTTCTCTCTGCAGCGGCACCTGCAGACTTTGGAAATTTATGGACTTATTACCACCGACCGGGGCAATTTCTTACCAGCGCTCTCGAAGGCTGGTCTAGATTTTATGAGGCAAGCTCCATCCAGAAGCAAGGCGGAGTGAGAGTTGCCCGCGTCTTTGAAACGAGCCTAACGCGCCTATAAACGATTCTGAGAAGCTCATCTGTCCGTTCTAGTGATATACGCAGTCAAAAGTATCGCCTCTTGCTCTAGCGGTCCATTCGGATATCCAGGAGGAAAAACAACTTCCTTCACATATTCTTCCAGGAAGGGCTCGATACCCCCGA
>JAFAKL010000472.1 GCA_019235445.1 Verrucomicrobiota bacterium
AGCGGGATGCGGGATCATTCCAATATCATTCGCTACGCCCTGATCGCGTGCTTTCTCCAAGTGCGCGCCATGGAAGTGACGGACGATACTGAGATTGTCTGACAATCCGATCCGCGGACGACTGCTGCAGGATGGGGTGCAAAGCTAAACTACTGCCGGCGTAGTCCGGTATGCTTATTGTCTTCGGAATCTCCTTTGTTATCTTGCTCCTGCGGCAGTCCAACCGCGAAATGAGGGCCATTCCGAGGTTGTTGATCCGCACCCGATCGGCCATCATCGTCGCGATCGGACTCTTGTACTGGTTGTTGTCAAAGAGCGTCTGGTTATCGTGAGCCGAGATGTAGTTGATCACGTCGGGCGGGTCGAGCGTATAGCCGGCGGGCTGACCGCCGTAGTTTAGTTTAGCTGAGCTTCGGTGACCAAATCCCCATTTCGATCCACCAGTGAGTAGTCTTTGATTGTGCCTGCCAGAGCTAACTTAACGAGATCGCGGCTGTCCAGAAGCTGAGCAAGTTGGCCTTGCAAATCGACAGGAGGAGAGCCATTCGAATCGTAACCAGAGGCCATTGATAAACCACTGGTTATGGACTAGAGACGCTCCTCCATCAAATGGTCCCCTCCCCGAACCCGCATCTCGCCCCCGATCGCTGAATGTGCCGATCCCGGTGCCTGCCATGTTAGCCTGGGTGGCATTAACCCCGAGCGCGTTGTTTGCTACTTCGCCGAAGTTCCAATTCTCACCGTAGAGGTAAATCGTCGGATCGATTTCGTGCAAGGCCTCTTTGATTGCGAGAAGATTGTCCTTAAAACTAAAGCTCATCAGGTCGAACCGAAACCCGTCGACGCGGTATTCCTTCGCCCAGATTTTGAGGGTATCGAGCATGAGCTTGGAGAACATGCGATGTTCTGAAGCGGTATCTGGGCAGCAAGTGTTCGTATAGATGTCGCCATTGTCGTCGAGCCTGTAATAGTACCCGGGAACAATCTGATCGAAATGAAGATTCCCTTCAAAGGAGAAAAGTTATGGCACAGTCTAATCTAAACTGTATACATAAAAGATGCCAGACGTAGGACTCACATCAGCGGCAGAGCCGCTGGATCCCGATTACAAGGTTGTAGTCAAATACACGATCGAGGTTGAAGGGCTCGCAGTTTATTCGGAAAGCTATGATGTTGAAAAGCTCCGCAAGGAAATCAAAGAAAACGAGGAAGAGGCTCGGGCAAACTGGTTTCGGCGTATAAAATGCGTTGCGGAGTGTCGAGATCTCCGAGGCTTCTCTGCTTGCGTAACCCGGTGTTTGTTAGATGGTCAACCGTGCTCGGAGGGAAAGGAAGAGCGAGGGCGATAACTCCGAGTCTGTGGCCTGGTCCTACTGCTGGACGTAGTAAATCCGATGGACGGGCTGTCGACTCATCCGGGGCAAGCATCGATGCTTTCTGGCCAAAGCCTTGGCCGGAGAAAATCATCCGGCGCCGCGGGTCATTAACACCGACGAGCACGTCGGTTATCCCCCAGCCATCGTGCGGCTCAAAATCCAAGGTTGCTCTGGAGGAGAATTGCCTACATCGACCAGTACGGTACTTTTTAGCCGCGGTGGTGGTGGGCTACATCGCGTTGCGCTACACGCCCTACGGGCGGCACGTCTATGCGGCGGGAGGTAACCCCGAGGCGGCGCGCCTGAACGGCTTGCGGGTTGACAGGATTCTTACAAGCGTGTACGCCATCATGGGTTTTCTGGCAGGGTTGGCGGGCTTTATCCAGTCGGCCCGGCTGAGTTCGGCGGAAGCGACGGCGGGACTGGGTTTTGAGCTAACCGTGATCGCCTCGGTAGTCATCGGCGGTACGAGCTTGATGGGGGGCATCGGTGGGATTGCTGGCACGGTGGTCGGCACGCTCCTGATTGGAGTTTTGCTCAATGGGCTCGTGATCATGAACGTCAACCCATATTACCAACAAATCATCATCGGCGTGATCATCGTGTTAGCCGTCGGCTTCGATGCCTACGCCAAATCCCGCCGCGGCCGACAGTAGTTTACGAGATACCGTGGGTAGGTTTTCCGTACACCTTGTACTGCTTAGTGACCTTGCGACGACGCTCCGGAGCTGGCCGGCCAGTGGTCCTGACTGAGGCGGGCAGCCGTTTATGCCGTGCGAACCAAAGACCTTTCTTAACCACTGAATATCCCAAGAATCATATTTTCAGCGTTGAAGAACAACCATCCAAGCGGTGGGGGTTCCTCACCTCTCGGGCCTGGCTCAAATGGATAAGGAGGTGAGGCAAATGAATCACTTTACGATGAAGTCCATTTCGCCTAATGTGTGATTGTCAGTTAAACTGACCGATCATCTTAGTGATCGCCTTTTCCGACCTGACCCCCCCGATGCATAAGCATTCTTTTTTCAGCTTCATCGGTGCCGATTCTCGAAGAAGTGTGGGACGTTCATGCGCGTTCGTAACGCTTTTTCAAACATTACCATTGTAACTAATGAAATACCGTCGACTGGGAAGAACTGACTTTGAAGTTTCCGAGGTGAGCCTTGGTACCTGGCAGATTGGGGGATCCTGGGGGTCTGTCTCCGAAAAAGATGCAAAAGGTCTTTTGTATGCCGCCATTGACCAGGGAATTAACTTTTTCGACACGGCGGATGTGTACGGCGACGGACGCAGTGAGCGCCTCATCGCGGAAGCTGTGGCCGAATGTAGCGAGAGGATCTATGTGGCAACTAAGGCCGGCCGCCGGCTTCAACACCATACTGCGGAAGGGTACAATAAGGAGAACCTCACCGCGTTTGTCGAACGCAGCTTGATCAACCTCCGACGCGATGTCCTTGATCTAGTGCAGCTACATTGCCCACCCTGGGAAGCTTACTACCGTCCCGAAGTCTTTTCCGCGCTGGAGGATTTGAAACGCTCAGGGAAAATCCTCCATTACGGCGTCAGCGTCGAGAAGGTCGAGGAAGCCTTGAAAGCTATCGAGTATCCCGGTGTCGCAACTGTCCAAATCATCTTCAACCTGTTCCGGCAACGCCCGAAAGAGCTTTTTTTGCCGCTGGCGCGCAAACGCGACATCGGGATTTTAGTTCGTCTTCCGCTCGCCAGCGGCCTCTTAAGCGGCAAAATCAGCAAAGACACCCAATTCGCCCCGGACGACCACCGCCACTACAATCGTCAGGGTGAGCAGTTTGACCGTGGGGAGACCTTTTCCGGAGTGGATTTTGACGTCGCCCTTGAAGCGGTCGAGCAGATCCGGCAACTCGTCCCTCAAGGAGTCAGCATGGCGGACTTCGCCCTACGCTGGATCCTTCAGCACGAGGAGGTCAGTTGCGTCATTCCCGGCGCCCGAAACGAAAGCCAGGTCATCAATAACGCGCACGCGGCGGACCTGCCTGCCCTGAGCCTGGAGCAAATGGAGACTTTGACCCAGATCTACCAGGAATACATTCGGCCTCAGGTGCACCAGCGCTGGTGATAGCTCATTTTCCGAAATCAGTTAACTCATCCATTCCTTAGACCTATGATATCCCAAGGGCAAGGTGATGGTAGTGGGTTTTGATGCCCTTCCCGACGCGCTCGTTGCGGTACGGGACGGCGAGATGGCCGCGACCGTGGAACAACTGCCCGCGGAACAGGTTGAAACCTCTATGACGGCTCTGGTCGACTTCATTCGAGACAAGAAACCGTTGGAATCCAAAAAGCTCACGCCCGTTGTGATCACCAAAGACAACCTGAACCAAGCGGAACGCTACAACGAGGTGAAATAGCCGGCGGCCACGGCATTGAACTGAGAGGGGGTCCGAAGCCAAACAAGGTTGTCGAGGACGTCATCACATTTGGTTCAACGTTGGCTAATCTCCGCGGCTGGATCGAAACGCAAGGTGTGACAGTGTTCGGTGCGACGACGCTCGCCGCCGGTTTTGGCGCGACCAAGTTAGCGTTTCCCCAGTCAGTGTATGATCGGCTCATGGAACAGTTCCCGGTTCAAGCCGAAAACTTGGCAAAGGATTTTCCGGCTTCTGACCCACGCATGAAGCCCAAAAGCGTATAGTGGTCAGCAACCCAAAATCTGATCTCACGCCAGCGACTGACCACGGCCAAAGCGCTTTTCAGCTCTCATTTGCAAATACCGTTTTCTTCTGCCCCTCCTGATTCCTGGCTCCTGTCGCCTGCCTGAAGCTGTTCCTTGGTGTACTCCAGAAATCGATGGACGAGCGGCTCTGACGGTTCTTTCCTCCAGGCAACTCCATAGCGGATTTTCGGCACTGAGGGGCGGAGAGGGATGAATTTTACTCCAGGGGCCGGTTGCCGGGAGATGTGTTCCCCAAAAATCGAAATGCCAAAGCCCGCGGCGACATACTGGACAGCAGTCCTCGCGCGATCGACTTCTTGCACCACTCTGGGCGAGAATCCGGCCCGCTGACAGATGCCGGCCAGCCAAGAGCGATAGCTGGGCGCATTTTCTCGCGAGGTCAGAATGAAGCCTTCGTCTTTCAATTGCTGAAGTCGGACGAAAGGACGGTCCGCCAAGGTGTGATCGCTTGAAACGCCGACCAGCGGTTCCTCTTCGGCGATACATTCCACCTGAAGACCAACGGGCGGCTTTCCATCGATCGCACCGACGACCCCCAGGTCCAATCGATGCACCAAAAGAGCGTCCAATTGTGCTGAGGGCACCATTTCCGTCAGGCTAACTTCAACATCCGGATACTTATGCCGGAACCGCCTCAGCACCAAAGGCATCCACTCATGACTCTGTGCGCCGATGAATCCGATCGCCAAGCGACCTGTCTCCGCCCGACCAATTCTGCGTGCCTGCCGGCCAATTTCTTCCAGCTCGAAAAGGACCTTCTTGGCGCCTTGCAAAAACGTGCGGCCTGCACTGGTGAGCTTAACGCGCCGACTGTTCCGTTCCAGTAACGTCACTCCAACGGATTCCTCTAAAAACCGGATCTGTGCGCTCACGGCGGACTGCGCCACATGCAATACAGCTGCAGCCCGCGTGAAACTGAGTTCCTCCGCGACGGCCACAAAATAGCGCAAGTGACGAATTTCCATTTCTGGCCCCAGCGGCGCCACTATCAGATTGACAGATTGCAGCTAGCAGAACAAGCTATTTCACTTATCGCTTAAACTTGGTTAGCGTCCCGTTATGAGTCTACCGATCGCGACGCCGGCACCGACCGCTTCTTACGATTCCGAGATCGCGGCACGTTCGTTTAAGCGATTCGAGTCGGGACCCGGTGTTGTTTCTGATTTCCGGCGCCCACCGCGCTCATTACAGAAGTGCCAACCGGCCAACAAATGGATCGCCTTGGCGATCATCCTGGTGGGCCCGTTTCTCGGCGTGATCGACTTTTTTATCGCTAATATCGGAGTGCCGTCGATTCGCGCCTCTCTGGGCGCTTCGTTCAGCGAGATCGAGCTCGTTATCGCCGGCTATGGACTAACTTATGCCGTCTGCTTAATTACCGGCGGCCGGCTCGGAGACATCTATGGCAGGAAGATGACGTTCATCCTGGGGATGGCCGGTTTCACTCTGACCTCGGCCTTCTGCGGGCTGGCGCCCACAGCCGGTTGGCTCATCTTCTGGCGACTCGTTCAGGGCTGCGCTGCCGCGGCTATGTTCCCGCAAGCCCTCTCATTCGTTCAAGTCAATTTTACCGGCTCGGCAAAGCGGGTCGCCTTCAGTCTCTACGGCACGATGATCGGTTTCGGATCGATTGTCGGGCAACTGCTGGGAGGATTTCTTATCCATGCGAATCTGTTCCAGCTGGGCTGGCGCCCTATTTTCCTGATCAATTTGCCGATCGGAATCCTTACCATTATCGGCGCTTCCTTCCTGCTGAACGAATCGCGGGCGGAGAGGGCGCCGAAGCTGGATCTTGGCGGAGTGGCAATTTTAACGATCGGCCTTGCGCTGTTTTCTTATCCGTTCATGGAAGGACAGGAGCGTGGCTGGCCCTTGTGGGCTTGGCTTTGTCTGCTCGCGTCCTTTCCGATCCTTTGGGGATTCTGGCTCTTCGAGCGGCGCCAGTCCGCCAAAAATCGATTTCCGCTGATTGAGCCGCGGTTATTTTGCGATAGAGGCTTTGTGGTCGGGCTGATCGTGACCTGCATCTACTTCGCAGGTCACTCCTCAATGATTCTCGTCTTGAGCCTTTACCTTCAATTCAGCCTCCGTCTCAACCCGATGTACGCTGGCTTCGCCCTCGTTCCATTTTCGTTTGCCTTTCTGCTCGGTTCTACGGTTTCGGGCAAGGTGAATGGGTGCCTCGGACGCCGTTCACTCCATCTCGGACTGGCAGTCCTGGTGGTCGGAATTCTTGCTCTGGCATTCCAGGCCGCGCCCGCGCCCGGGCATTTGACACCCGGCTT
>JAFAKL010000186.1 GCA_019235445.1 Verrucomicrobiota bacterium
TCAACCGGACGCCCGTGGTCAAAATTGGGTTCGCTTCGTAAACTTATTTTTCGGCAAGGAACCGCGACTGTAAAGAGAGCCGTAGTTAGATCTTTGCCTCGAAAATGCTTCGGGGACAGTTTAACGCCCGGGTACAGGTTCACATCTTCACCCGGTTTCCGCAGGACCAGCCCTTATGGGTGCTGCCTGTCTGGTCTTTGCCTCGAAAATGCTCTTCGGGGAGCGCTGTAATGTCCGGGGACCCGTTCACATCTTCTCCCGGTTTCCCGCAGGACCGGCTCTCGTGGGAGCTGCCTGCTCGGTCTTTGACAATTGAATATGACCCAGTGTTTTGTTCATGCTTACTGGGTCTCCAGGTGGTCTGCCAGCCACCGGCTTGCTTCCCCCAAGTCTACCGGCGGCGCCTTCTTGCCCTTACCCGAACCGCGCCGCCTAGCCTTTGTGGGCGCTGCATCCGCTTTCCGCTCCAGTGCTGGTTCAACAGCCACGTTATCCTGCTTCCCCTTAGGCTGGTTCGCCCCACCTTTGCCTTTGCGCGTCTTTGGCTTGTACGTTGCCTGCCTTTGCGGGCGGGCTCGCAATCCCAGCGCGCCTCGCACGATCGGTGTTGTGCTCACCGTTACGTCCTGCGGTTCTTCCCGATTAGTTTCTTCTGCACTGCCGGCCTTCTGTTCCGTTTCCTCACCTGCCGTTTCCACAGCTGCCGCTTCCGCTCTCTGCGCTGGCTGCGACTCCTGCATCTGATTCAACAGTCTCTGAGTGATCTCTTCAATGCTTGCCTCATCCGCTCCCAGCTGCCGCAACCGCTTCGCGTGATGCCGGATCTGCTTGGCTCGCTCCAGTTGCCTCATCTCCTCCGAATGCGCCGCCCGATACGGACGCTCCTCCTTCAACAGTACCCACACCACTCGCAGCAAGCTATGGCAGATCGCTATACTGGTCTTCGTCTTCCCCAGACGGCCACTCCAACGCCGAAATTTTTGCTGAAACAGCGACTCCCGCTTCTTCACCGCTCCCCAAGCGGCTTGCACCAGCGCGCTGATCAAAAACTTGTTCGCTTTCTTGATCCTCCCGCCCTTCTTCTTACCCGCCGACTTATTATTCCCCGGGCAGAGCCCCGTCCAACTCGCCAGGTTTCGCGACGTCGGGAACTGACTCATGTCCGGTCCTATTTCCGCCACAATTGAGGCTGCCGTCATCTCCTTAATTCCGGGTGCCGTTTGTAGCCAATTCATCTGTTTGGCATAGGGCTGCGCCTTCTCCCGGATCTTCTCCTCTAGCGCCTCCAACTGTTTGTCTAGCAACACAATGTGCTCAACACTCTGGTCTATGAGCCATCGATGGTGATCATTCATCCGGTGCCCTTTGAGCGTCTCGGTCAGCTGCGGGATCTTCCGCCGCAACTGCCCTTTTGCCATGTCCGCCAACTCCGCCGCTTCGATCTCTTTGACCGATAACAGCACGCTCAAAATCTTCTGCCCCGAAATTCCAAATACATCACTCACTACGTTGCCAATCTTTACGTTGGCAACCTCCAGTACCTTCTGAATCCGGTTCTTTTCCGCGCCCAGGTTGCTCAGTAGCTTCTTCCTGCGCCGCGTTAAGTCCCGCAGTTCTACAATGCCTTTTTCCGGTAGAAAACTCGGCGTCAGCATACCATGCCGGTGCCGATGCGCCAGCCCTCGGGCATCTCGAAAATCGCTCTTATCTCCTTTCTTCGGTTTGTGCTTTTGGGAACAGACCAACATTATTTCGAAGGTCCCTTCCAACTCATTCTTCACCGGTATCCAGTACGAGCCGGTGCTTTCCATTGCTACGCTGGTGCAACCTTGCTCCACAAGCCAAGCCTTTATAGCTTGCAGTTCCGGCACGGTCGTTCCAAACTCCCGTGTTGTGACTACTCCAGGTTGATCGGCGGGACCCACAATCAACGCTACGGCTAACGTGCGTTTGCCGATATCAATTCCAGCGCATCGCTCTCGGACGGCAGGGATGATAACCATTCGACTTGCTCCCTTTTGGCGAAGTCGAGCAGCCAGCGCATGAATTTACACTTTGCCTCTCGGGCCTGAAAGCGCCATTCGGGGGTCCATGCCGCGCCAGCCGGACCAGTTTGAAAATCGGGTCTATACTCCATATAGATCTTCGGTCATCGCTCGACCAGCGTCCCTCATATTAAGGCAAACTGCTTTTGGCTCGCCCATTTTCATGTCCGGGGGTGGCCTAACCAGGGCCATGTTGGTTTGAAAATTTCATAGCGGCGGAACGGAGCCCGCTGCACCCCGTTCGGGGATGGGTTTGCGGCTACGCCTGTACCGCATAGACTTGTG
>JAFAKL010000403.1 GCA_019235445.1 Verrucomicrobiota bacterium
CTGCGGCGCGTGCGTTGGCATTGTAAACGCGAAGGTCCCTTGCGGCGGATGAGTCGGCATCGTAAACGTTAAGCTCCCCTGCCGCGGGTGGGTCGGCATCGTGAACGCTAAGCTCTCCTGCGGCGGATGGGTTGGCATCGTGAACGCCAAATTTTCCTGCGGCGGGTGCGTTGGCATTGTAAACGCTAACGTCCCTTGCGTCGGATGAATCGGCATCGTGAACGCTAAGCTCTCCTGCGGCGGGTGGGTCGGCATCGTGAACGCCAAATTTTCCTGCGGCGGGTGCGTTGGCATTGTAAACGCTAAGGTCCCTTGCGGCGTATGAGTCGGCATCGTGAACGTTAAGCTCCCCTGCGGAGGGTGGGTCGGCATCGTGAACGCCAAATTTTCCTGCGGCGCGTGCGTTGGCATTGTAAACGCTAAGGTCCCTTGCGGCGGATGAGTCGGCATCGTGAACGCTATGCTACTCTGCGGCGGGTGGGTCGGCATCGTGAACGCTAGGCTACTCTGCGGCGGGTGGGTCGGCATCGTGAACGCTACGCTCTCCCGCGGAGGGTGCGTCGGCATTGTAAACACTAAGCTCCCCTGCGGCGGGTGGGTCGGCATCGTGAACGCTAGGCTTCCCTGCGGAGGGTGCGTTGGCATTGTAAACGCTACGCTCTCCTGTGGCGGGTGCGTTGGCATTGTAAACGCTACGCTCTCCTGCGGAGGGTGCGTTGGCATTGTAAACGCTAGGCTACCCTGCGGCGGATGGGTCGGCATCGTGAACGCTAGGCTTCCCTGCGGAGGGTGCGTCGGCATTGTGAACGCTGAGTTCCCCCGCGGGGGGCGCGTCGGCATCGTGAACGCTAGGCTCCCCTGCGGAGGGTGGGTCGGCATGGTAAACGCTAAGCTCCCCTGCGGAGGGTGCGTCGGCATGGTAAACGTCACGCTCTCCTGCGGCGGGTGCGTCGGCATCGTGAACGCTACGCTCCCCTGCGGAGGATGAGTTGGCATCGTAAACACTAAGGTTCCCTGCGGCGGGTGCGTCGGCATCGTAAACGCCAAACTCCCCCAGTTCACCCGAGTTGCCGCCGTGGACGCCCCTCGACGGCGGTCAGGTTCAACTGGGGCCGTAGTTGAGTGCAACGCGGTCCAGATCCAATCCTGTTCCGTGTAAAAATGCCTGTGAGCATCGTTGCCGACCGGCAACATGGCCGCAGCCTTTTCCGGGAGTACACCCCCGTGAACAAAGCTGCACAATAAAACAATGGGAAGTAGATGTCTTGTCATATATAGAGATGGGTAACCTGTTTTGAACTTGATGCACCTTGAATCTGGTAATTATTATAATTACCATTTATCGATTGGTGCTTTCGCCGATGGATCAATCGACCACTTGTTGAGTCGACCGACTCTCTGGGACCTCAATTCTTTTCTTAAAACCGGAGAATTCGGGGTATTTTTAGAGTTTTCCCGCCGCTTGAAAACAAAATTGCTATCCCTAACCTCCTCGCCAGCGGGACCATCAGAAGTTTGACTTCTCGCGGGGACCCGAGTAACTATCGCGTTCGACCGTCACAGTTCTGGATTTGGCGACCTAATTTCATGCTCGTAGGGAAAACGAAACGGCCGAGGAACGTCGACGCAGCCCGTGCGGCGGCAATCCTTTATGGCGATTGGGGCACAAGTAAGGCTTACGTCATCGGATTGGCCTTTGCGATTGCCGGCTACAGTTCTTTCTGGTTGATCGCCGCGATGTGTGTACTGACTGCGCTGGTCGGAGTGAACTACATCACTATCTGCCGGCATTACCCAGACGGAGGCGGTGTTTACGCGAGCGTCCGTCACCGGTCCGAGATCCTTTCCATAGTCGGCGCGTTTCTCCTGATCGCTGATTACATTGTCACCGCGGCCATCAGCGCCCTGTCGGCCTTCCAATACTTGAACGTTAATCATCCCGAGCTTTTTGCCGGAGCAGCGATCCTGGGGATAGGCGGTCTAAACTATTTCGGTCCCAAACATACCGGTGGCCTCGCTTTCCTCGTTTCAGTCCCCACGGCAATCGTTGTTGTCGTTCTGGGACTCTTCTCTCTTCCGCATCTGGGACAGGCTGTTCATAATTTGCGCCCCCTGTCCGGGGGCTTGCTCGCGAATTGGAGCGGCTTTGTCGGGATTGTCTTAGCGCTCTCCGGTGTAGAGGCGATCGCCAACGCGACAAGCGTGATGAAACTCGATCCTGGCAGCACAGAAGAGAATCCGAGCGTCTCGAAAACGTCCACCCCGGCCATTCTCTGGGTAATGGCGGAAGTTTGCATCTTTACGGCACTCCTCGGCCTGGGCATGATCGCGTTGAACGGTCTTCAGATTCACGAGGGCGACGTAGACGCTCCCGGTAGTCCGGGCGTCAGAGACTACATGCTCCGGTACATGGCCGAAGTTTTCGTCGGAAATCCGCTTGGTTCTCTGGCCGGTCAGATAGCCGGGTGGGTGGTTTCCGGCGTCTTCGGCTTTCTCCTGCTCTCGGCGGTGAACGCGGCGATAGTTGACATAATTGCGATCTCTTTCTTGATGTCGCGAGACCGGGAGTTGCCGGAGGCATTCGAAAAGCTGAACCGCTTCGGTGTTCCAAACCTGGGCTTGATGGTTGCGACTCTAATCCCGGCGATTCTCGTGGTGGCGGTCAAGGATGTTGCCGGCCTGGCTGATCTCTATGCAGTCGGCGTTGTTGGGGCGATCGCGACAAACCTTGGCGCCTCCTCAACGGATAAGCAGCTCAACCTGAAATTATGGGAACGGGTCTTGATGTTTTGTACCTTTCTCATCATGACAGCGATTGAAATCTCGCTGTTTATCGACAAGCCGAATGCTCGTCTCTTTGCTGCCACGATCCTTGTTTTTGGGCTGATCCTGCGTGGACTCGTCACCGAGCGCGCCCAAAAGAAGGCGGTGAGCCTTGGGGGGGCCATTGAGGCGAGGAAGGCGGAAGTGAGCCTGGCGTTTCCGGCCTTCGTCAGTGAGACGTCTGGTCCTGCGATGCTGTGCGCTGTCAGAGGCATTGGAAGAACCCTCGATTTCGCAGTGCAGGAAGCCAAAGAAACCGACCGGCCGCTCTACTTACTTTTTGTGCGTGAACAACCAATTCTTGCGCCCGAAGACCGGAAGCGCAAATGGAGCGATGACGACGAAGCGAAGGCCATCTTTGTTTATGCGAAAGACAAGGCTGAGGGCCACACACTGTTGCCTTGCTATGCGGTGAGCGATTCTGCGGCCGATACCATCGTTGACATCGCCGCGACTGTCGGCGCTTCTTACCTGATTCTCGGTGCGCCGGAAAGGAACATGATAGTCAATCTCCTGAGGGGAAATATCATCCGGAATATCTCCAGCCTATTGCCCGAAGAAATTCATCTCCTGGTTTATGCTTGAACGTCGTGGAGACTATTCAGCGTAGGTACGAACCCGATTTCGCCAGCCCGGAAGCCATCGATTTTCATTTCTTTCAACGGGAGAGTTTGCCACTCGTCGGGTTAGCACCTTGTCCGCCGCTTGGCTGAATTCCGATTTCGCGGGCCCTTTTCCCATTTCTTCAAGAACCTGCAGTAATCCCCACCCTTCGCCATGATACCGTTCGCTCGCCAGGGTACCTTCACCCTTGAAATTGGCGTAATCGACCAACGCATACAACCCCCCAGGCTCGTCTGCGACTCGGTAAAAATTTCCTCGTATCCTGGCCCCCTCCCCGCCCGGAACCGCCTCCAGCATCTTGGGTAATGCCCGTTCCAATCTCATTGCGGCAAATTTCGCTTGATCGCCTATCGTTTCGGCCAAGAGCTGTCGGAGTTCTTTCATCCGTGGACTTTGTTGATCGGCTAAAAACCTCCTGCGGTCAGACCAGGGGCAAGCTTGCGCCTGCCGCATCCACGCCGGGACCGCTGCTCCGCTGGCAACCAGGTATTGCAGGAGCGGCGGAAAACTCTCCTCAAATGGGCCACGCTTGTCGGCCGGATACCAAATAAAGTGTCCGATTCCAAGCGAGGCAAAGTCCTCACCGGAATTCCATGCCGTCAACCCTGCAATAGTGCCTCCTGACTCGTTCTGCCAAAGCCGACGACCGATCCGTTCGGCTTGCCAATCGGAAATCCGGATCGACTGCGGAAAAGCAGATCCTATTGGGGTCAGCAATGCTCCTATCCAGGTCAATAGAAGCAGGTATGTTGCCGAACAGGCAGATTCAAGGCCAGCTTCGCTGAAGCGCAAGATAAGGCTTTTCACTTGGTGATAGATTAACAAAAGATAATAGTTTTCGAACTCATCGTATGTCTACTCCTCCCCTTCAACCGTTCCTGTGGGGAACGGCCACAGCCAGTTACCAAATCGAGGGCGCTGTTTCCGAAGATGGACGAACGCCTTCCATCTGGGACACTTTTTCCCATACTCCGCACAAGGTGGAGCGCTCCGAGACCGGCGATATTGCCTGTGACCATTACCACCGTCACAGAGAAGATATTGAGCTGATGCGTGGCCTCGGTGTCCAAGCCTACCGCTTTTCGATCGCCTGGCCTCGAATACTCCCGGAAGGAAAGGGTAAAGGGAATGCACGCGGATTCGACTTTTATAATCGTCTGGTAGACGACCTGCTCGCCGCCGGCATCACTCCGTTTGTCACCCTGTTTCACTGGGATCTTCCCCAAACGCTGCAAAATCAGGGAGGCTTCACCAATCGGGACATCGCAGGCTGGTTCACCGATTACGCGGTTAAGACAATCCAAAGTCTGGGAGACCGGGTGACAAATTGGATCATGCTCAATGAACCTTCGGTCTTCGCCTTTCTAGGGCACGCCACTGGAGTGCATGCGCCGGGAATAACGGATTTGCAAGCATTCTTTGCCACCACTCATCATTTGAATCTGGCCCAGGGCGCAGCACTCCAGGCTCTTCGATCAATCAACGCCTCTTGGAAACTGGGCACCACACTGAATATCCATCGAGGCGTATCGGCGGATGGTTCGGAAACCTCTGCCATCATGGCCGAAAAGCACAATGACCTTTGGAATGGCTGTTTTCTGGGACCGCTTCTGTCCGGCGCTTATCCGGCCAGAGTTCTCCATGGATTAGAGCCCTACATTCACGAAGGCGACCTGAAGTTGATTCATCAACCAATTGATTTTCTGGGAATAAACCATTACTTCCGTGCTTACATCCAGTCCAAACCAAGCGCCTTGATTGGCTATGAGCAAGTCCCACCCCCTTCAGGGTTGCCGAGAACAAGCTTCGAATGGGAAATTAATCCGGGCGAGTTTCGAGATGTCCTGCTGGAAATCAGTCAGCGCTACGAATGTCCTCCGATTTATGTCACAGAAAACGGGGCATATTTTGACGATGTTCTGTCTGTCGATGGAAAAGTTCATGATCCGAACCGGATTGCGTTCCTCGATGGGTATATCAAAGCGATGCAGGAGGCCAGAGGACGCGGCGTGGATATACGCGGCTATTTCGTCTGGTCGTTGCTGGACAATTTCGAATGGGCCAGTGGCTACCGGCCCACCTTTGGTCTGGTGAAGGTCGACTTCAAGACTCAGCGGAGAATCCCCAAAGACTCTTACTTCTGGTACCGCGACCACATCCGGCAGCACGCGGAGTGAATTGTGGACTCGGCGGCATGAACGTCGCCGAGTCCAAAGTAGCACAGGCATCCTGCCTGTGTTTTGTCTCAGCGGCCAACCGCGAGGATTGAGACTTTAAAAATCTCTTCTTCTCGGGCGCAAGCACCCTGGGCCGAAGATCAGATGGCCAGCTCCTTCCGAGCTGGTTCCCATTTTAACTTTTTCCCAGGGACGACCTTCAAAGCGGTCGCTCCATCGCAGGCCTCGGCGCGGGACACAGGCTGGAAACCTATGCGACTTTGACTCGGGGCCGTGCCCCGTTGCGGTTATCGCCGTTCTCCTCTCGTGCCGCCCAGAGCATCCCACGGCGCAACAGCATCGCCATCTCGTACACCGCGAACTCCGATGGGCGATGCCCAAGGGAACTGTAAAAAACCTTGCCGCGGCCATGCATCCGCTTCCATACCACCGGCATCTGAACGCCTTTAATCCAGGAACAATGATCTCCAGAAAATGTCGTTTTGGCCAGGACATGGTTACTAGGGTCAACGTGCATATAGTATTGTTCCGACTCGTAGGTAAAGTCTTCTATCCCCGCCGTGATAGGATCACTTTTATCGACGATGTTGATTCGGTAGGAGATAATATTGCCCGGGTGAGCAACCCATTGCCCACCGGTCATGAACTGGTAATCGGTGTTCAAGCGAAAACTATCTCCCATACCTCCGTGGAACCCGGCCAACCCAACACCGGACTCGACAACGGCAGACAGATTTTTAGATTCCGCGTCCGCGATGTTCCCCATCGAAATAATCGGGATGATCAGATCGAAGCGAGCCAGATTCGAATCTGCAAAAACGCTGGTTTGATTTTCCTTGGCGACGACAAACCCTTCTTCGACCAGGGTTTTTTCAACGATCGCAGCACATTTCCCGGGCTCATGCCCTTCCCATCCGCCCCACACGATCAAAACCTTTTTTTGACTCATCAGGATTGAGCGGGAAGCAAATTGCCGTTCCCTGCGGAGCGCCCGCGCTCAATCCCCGAACCGGGCGCTGACGCGGTCCGTCTAAAAATCCCCCTTATTCTGTTGCCAGGACTTTTCGATCGTTTTGGCCGCCTGTTCGGCTTTGATATTTCCGGCGGCGATATCTGCGCACGCATCGTTAAACACACGGCCGGTATCGGGCCCGAGCAATTGATCCATGGCGATCTGGATCCACTGCGAGTTTGCGGTCTCTTGCGCGATCTGCTTGAAAAAATCTTCTTTGATGAAGTCGGCGGTCCCTTTCACCATTGGGATATCCAATCCCTCTGCAGCGATCTTGCCCTGGATGTCTTTTCCCAGAAATACCCTCATAAAATCCACAGTTTCTTTCGGCGAGCCTTTCGCTACCAGCCAACCGTCCAGGCTCGCGAAGATATCGTTCGCATGGCCTTTGCCGTCTTTGACTTCAGGAAAGAAAATCCAACCGAGCTTTTCGTCGGGCAGTCCCTTCTGGTCCGTCGAATCTGACCGTCCCTCGGTGAGGTCCCAAATACCCATCAGGTGAAAGGCTGTCTTGCCGTCGTGGAATGTGCCGGCCGACTCTCCGTAGGTATTTGCCAGGTAGCCTTTTTGGAACGGATTCAGCGCCGTGAGCTCCTGGTAGAGCTGAAATGCTTTGACGACGTCAGGGCTTGCGAATCCACCGTTCTTGTCTTCGTAAGCGCCCTGCATTCCTTCCTTGCCCAAGATGCGCATCATGAGCATGGCGGGATAGAAATGAAGCGGCCATTTGTCTTTTCCGCCCGCCGCAATCGGCGTGATCCCAGCTGCCTGACATTTTTTTACCGCCTCGATGAAGTCGTCCCAATATTTGATCTTGGTGGGGTCAACCCCCGCTTTCTGAACTAAATCCTTATTGTACCAGAAAACGATCGGAGCGACGTCGTTCGGCAGACCATATGTTTTTCCCTGATAAGTAAAATTTTGCACACCCGCTGGGTAAAAAGTATCCTTGAAACCGCCTTGCGAGATCGCGTTGGTGATATCCTGACAGACGCCTGCATTGATCTGTTCGATCATCACGCCTCCGCCCCAGCTCCAAAACAAGTTCGGACGATCTTTGCTTTGCAGCAGGGTCGGCAACTTCGCTTTAAAGGCTTCATTCTCAAGGTAATCAAATTTGACGTTTGCCCCAGGGTGAGCCTTTTCATACTGTTGGGCTGCTTCCTGCCAGACGGCCAGCACTTTGGGTAGTTTTTGCAAATGGAGGATCTTGACGGTGGTTTC
>JAFAKL010000471.1 GCA_019235445.1 Verrucomicrobiota bacterium
ATAATCCTATAGTCCAGAGAGGCACTCCGTGCCATAACTGGCAATAGGGCGAGCGAGCGAACTGGTCCGTCGAGCTACCGCTCCGCTCCTGGAACGTCTTCAGAGGCTTTACAGATTGAAAGATTGGATTTGAAAGAAAATCGTTCAACCAGTCGGTCGCTAAGAACGGTTCCTTGGTAATGTCCGGCGCCGTAAACTGCATGCTCGCAATGAAGTCACGCCCGATCTGTTGATAGAGAGCTCGATCTCCGGACCACAAGAATTCTCCGGCCACCGCGTTGAGCCGGGCGTCCATCGCTGCACTGCGCTGTCCGAAAGATCCATGGGTATGCGATTCAAACCACGAATAGATGGCTTGAGAGAGCAGTTCCGGTTGCCATCCAGGTTTCCCCCCCAGCGCCGATTCGACCTGTTGGACAGCGTATCTAACAGAGGGGTCGTTGAGCTTATTCGCCACCCTCTCGAGCCGTGCATTGCGTTTGTCCGCTGACAGAGAGCCAAGGTAATCGAGCCGCCACTGGAAGACATACCCAATTCGGGAGCGAAACGGTACTTTGTAGATCCCGCACAGGGCAATAGTGAGCAACTGGCAGGCGATGATGGTAAGGAAACTCAAACCGGAGAGAGAAATCAGCCGTTTCCATTGGAGCAAGATATGCCGTCCATCGAATGCGGAGGCGACACGCTCAATGAGGAAAGCTAACAGCATGGTACCCGGCAAGAGCAGGACCAGGACGGTGTTAATATGCCGCGACAATATTGCACCGGCCAAAGCTCCCAGCCAACAGAGAAACTCCCGGGGGTTGAGATCCCGGTTTCTAACGGATCGCCAGCCGTAAATCGCGGTGAGAACGACAAAGACGTTACTGTAGGCCTCTGAGCCGACGCAATTCGCGAATGCGTATAGCCAGGGCGTACAGGCAAATAAGCCGGCGATCACGATTCTAAGCAACGGACGCTTGGTCATCGAGACACAGGCGAAGTATAGAACTGAGATCAAAAAGACGTGTTGCAACAGAATCAATGTTTCCACGCCGGCATCTGCTAAGACCAATTTTCCGGAAAATCGACTGGCCACTGCGTCTCCAATCCAGATTGGAATCCGCGCCGTTAAGCAGTATAGCGGCGGCCAGTGCAGCAGCGTGAGGTAACTCGGTTTCCCTGTGACTTGGTAAAAACCGTCCGAGTCCCGCCAAAACGGCGGAAAACTACAGAGAAAATAAAGAGAAGGAACACATAGGATGAGTCCGACTGCCCAATTCGCATTTCGAGACGCACTTTGAGCAACTCGACTTGAGGAGATCGTGCTCAATGAAATAGTCACCGGAAATGAGTCTTAACTGCGCGGCGATACGGCGGGCCGCCCATAAACTTCGTTTCGAAGAAATGTTCCGAGATACGTATAATGGCTGCGAATATAGGCCAGAGTAGGAGCCGCCCATACGCTGAATCGAGATGACTCCGTCAGATTCATCGCCACATTGTCGATGAGAACTACTGCAGGGTGATATCTTTCGATATCCGCTATCGCCTGTGCATCAAAATTTGCAGGACGAGTCGCGTTATCTATATACAAGTTGTATTCATAGGAAGGCCTATTGGTCATGAAATTAACCATCGGCGCGTAGGGAAAACAAACCACGTAATCGCCGGTTTTTGAATTGGCCATCACGGTTCGATATAAATCTTGGTATTCCTGGTACTTATCCGAACTCACATCCGCCACAACGCCGTTCTCCGCCCGAAACAGCTTTTCTCGCGGCTTTCTTCTCGCAATTGAACCCATCCAGGGTTGTTTGAGGCCGTAATTGACATAAAGGGCCAAATGGAGCACCGCCGAGACCACGCAAACGGTGGCCGCGGTTTTGCTGAATCGTGAACCCCCTGGAAATCGTTCCAGGGCGATCCCAAAAGCACAGATGGTTGCGACCGCGAAAGGGCACATCATTTCGCTGAGATGAGGCGGGTCAGGCCGGAAAAAAAAGTACTGGGGAAACAACGTCAAAGCGGCCCCGACTGTGATAAACAAAGCGAATGCCTTCGACGTTAATTCAGGAAGCCCATGCCGCCAGCCGTCAATCGCAAGAATCACGGCGAAACCGAGCATGATCGCCGTGGCCACCAGCGGATAATAAATGAGAAATGAAAAAAGCCGGTGCTTGCCTTGGGGATCAAGAAACATGTCGCTCACCTTCGGCAACGGGAGAGTACTCCGATCAATCGCTGAGCTATCTTGTTGGTCCGTCTCGGCACGTGGCGAGGCACCCGGACTTGTTTTTTCGGTAGAGGGAACGGCTGGCAGAGCGCCCTGGACCTTAGACGCTGGGGCTGGGAGGGGCCGGGGTTGAATCGGATGCGTGATCGCGGCCGTGATGAGTCCTTGCGCCCGGCTGTCCAGATCCTTCAACCAGGCGAAATACTGATCCCAAAACTCGGAACGAAAACCTGATCGCGCCGCAAGAATGTCTACTGGAAGATGCACAATAAAAAATGCCAATACAAATGCCGCGACTGCGGCCAAGCTGGTTTTCAGGCGCTTGCGCCACCCGGTCAAGTCAACCAGGGGATAGAAGATAATCGCGGCCATGGCCAGTGACGTGAAGAGGATCCCGAGATCGATACGAAAGAGAAAGGTGAGGGCTACCACCACACCTGCTCCAAAGATCCATGCGACTCGTTGGGCGGATCGGCGATGTTCGAGAACAAACGCTTCTAACAGGAACATTGTGTTGAGGACCCCAAGCAGGCCCATGTAATTTCTGAATTGCATGCCCGGAATCGCCATGATGATTAGACCGGCAGCCAGACCAAGGAGCGCGCGACCTGTCACCCTGAAGACGGTGCGGTATCCTACTAATCCAGCGAGGGTCGAGATGAGAAAAAAGAAGATCCGGACAACGGTGAAGTTCGGCCCCGTGATCCGAAACAGCCAGGCGATCGGGTAGTACCAAAGGATATTGTAACCTAGAAAAGTATCGACAATCGGACGTTGGCCTTCATCTATCCGTTGCGCTATTACAGCGATCGTCCCTCCCTCGCCGGCAAGGTCAAGCCCGGACAGTGCATACGACCCGTAATAAAATAGCGCAAACAGGACAAGGATTGCGGGTGCCCAAAATCTCGCCCCCTCCATGGCCAGAGCGATCCTGTTTCTCATATCGGCCGGGACACTTTGAATCCTGACTGTACCAGTTCGGATCTCATTACTAACTCGCCGTGAGTTCGTCGCTTTGGCCGTCAAGTGACGCTTGCGGCGTGGGCGCAAGACCCCAAAAATCGGTTAAGATCTGGTCGGAGAAACCCAGCGCCAGAGTGAGCTGGACTTTTTTCTCCAGCGGATTGCGGATGGAACGGATCCTTTGATAGGCGGGTTGGTCGATCCACCCCTTCATCCGAGACCAGACGGCGGTGGTCAAAACCGGGTAATCGCTTCCGTACAGAATCTGGCGTGGATCTTCTCGCAACCGATCTAAAGTGCGGAGATGGGTAATTTGCGAGAGTGCAGAAACATCTCCGTAGAGGTTGGGAAAAGACTTTCGCATCTGGTCGAACTGATCGAAATAATTCCGATCCCATGGCAGGGCGGGAGCTCCACAGTGGGCTGCGATGACGTTTACTCCACACTCGAGCGGCAGACGGAGTGTTTCCACGCTCTGGAGATCTCGGCGGTGGGTGGGCAAAGAAAACTCGCCCCCAGTGTGCGCCAAAAGGGGAAGATTCAATTGGGCCATGCGTTGCCAGAACGGCCGGTAAGCGGGTCGATTACATTCCACGACCTGGACACAGGGCAGAAGCTTGAGCATGACGGCGCCAGCTTCCACACAACGTTCCAGTTCGGCAACGGCATCCGAACGCGCAGGGTGGATTGAAGCTGCGGGCACAAATTCATGGTAGCGGGTGGAAAGTTCAAACACGTAATCGTTTGGCACATAAAGGCCCGACAACCCTGGAAAGCGACGGCCCGTTTCGTCGTAAAGATCATCGCAAGCCAGAATGACTGCCCGCCCAAGAGTCGATTCCCGGACCCAGTGCAGTAATCGTTCGACGTACAGTTGATCAAGCGCCGGATCGTCCGGAGAGGTTCGCAAGCCCATATTAGCGACCATCAGGTCGATAAAAGGCCGCTGCCACCAGCGTGATGTTACCCGGCACCCGGAACCTGACTTTCCATTACCTAAAACATGGACATGCATGTCAACCCGGTGAAAGCTAGGTGCGATGGCAGCCGACATAGAAGTTTCAGCCTACTCCATCTGGACGGATCTGCAGAAGATTCGTTCGGCCCATCCGCTCATTCACAACATGACGAATTCCGTGGTGCAGGATTTCACCGCAAACGCCCTGCTCGCCTTGGGAGCGTCGCCCATCATGTCGGATTCCAGCGAGGAGACGGAGGAACTGGTGGCGGCCGCGAACGCGGTCAACATCAATATCGGCACGCCAACTCCTCACTCGATTGAAGCGATGCTCAAGGCGATCAGGATAGCTCGGGAACTTGGGAAACCGGTGGTGCTTGATCCCGTCGCCGTCGGGGCCACCAAACTGCGTCGGACAGTGATCGAAGATCTGCTGCGGTGCGGCACGCCGACGGTCGTTCGCGGGAACCTGGCCGAAATCTCAATCTTTGCCGGCATGGAATGGGGCGGCAAAGGGGTAGACTCAGGCGATGATCTCAAAGATCCGGGGGAAATCGCAGGCAAGGCAGCGCGGCGGATTGGTTGTACAGTGGTCGGTTCGGGGAGAATCGACTACGCTTCGGATGGAGAACGACTTTTTTCGATCGCCAACGGCCATCCGATGATGACGCGCATCACGGGAATGGGTTGTGTTGCCACCTCAATGGTGGCGGCGTTCCTTGCCGTGCAGCCGATTCCACTGGTGGCCGCCGTCCATGCGATGACTTTGATTGGGATCGCAGGGGAATGGGCCGCAGAACGTGCCCGAGCCGAAGGATCCGGGACATTCCGGGTAAAGTTCCTGGACAGCTTCGACCACCTGGTAATCAAAGATCTGGCCAGCGCGAACGCCCGCCAGATTTCCAGGCCATAGAGCGCAACAATATCACCGCGTTTTGGCTGACACAGGAGGTTCGAAGTGGAGGGCTCGGAGGAAGAAGAGTTAGTTAACCCTCTCCAGAAATTGGCGGCTCTCACCTAGCTTAGCTAAGCTAAGCTATGACTCCACGTCGTTCTCGTCCTCGTCGTCGTTTTCGTTCTCCGACTTTGGCATAAGCTAAACTAGCTAAACCGCGACTCTGCATCTTTGTGGCATCGGAACGACTCGATAGCTTCGTACTCAGCCAACCCTAAGCGATCATAGTGTTGGGCCGTCGACCGATTGTTATTTTCGGCTTGTTGCCAGCTTTCGCCGGATTGAGTCGCCAGGAACGGAGTCTGACTGCGTTGCGATCGATGGTGGTAAAGACAATCCAGCTTCACCGCCAGCTCCGCTGGACTGAGAGGCACGGCCATCTCGATTTCATGAGGAGACCAGGGGCGCTCGCCGGAGGCGTACAGCCAAACCTGGCAGGCTTTCATCCAGGATTCCCCCGCACATTCCTCCAGAGCCGAGACAACCAGGCGAAACGAAATACCTGAGACACTGCCTGGTTCGGCTCCGGACCCAGTCAAGTAGATTTGATGAGGCTGAATTCGCCGGCATAGCTCCCGGACAGCCGTCACATCCTCGTCCGCGGCGTTGAATTGGCGGTAACGGCCTTTTTCGTAAAATGGAAGATCCAGAAAAAGCACTTTCGAGGGGTCGAGACCGAGAACCTGGCAAGAAGCACGCGCTTCGGCCTTTCGAATCAGTCCCTTAAACTGGCGCAGAACACGACTATCCTCGTCGAACGCAGCCTTTTTCTCGAGTTCATCTGAGAGTAGCTCGAGCCGGTCCTTTCCTTGGGAAACCATCGGCCGATCGGCGCTTAACTCATGCAAAAGACTGATCGCCATCCTGGCCTCGTTGTCGGGCACGCCAAGATTACCGGAGGTCAGGTAAGCAAAGGTCACCTCGTGCTGATGACCGCGCAGGCGATGGAGGGTTCCAGCCATGCCCAGTTCCGCATCCAGCGGTTCCGGCCCGAAGACCAGGACACGTTTTTGGCCCGGGACCGCCGGGACAGGCCGATTGGAGTCGTCGGCATTTGGCTTTCCACCTGGCCAACCGGTGATGGTATGCTGCAGCTCGTTGAAGATGCGAATATTAAGGCTGTACGCTGAACCGGTCTCAAGAATGAGCGTGGCCAGGCCATTTTCAGCGTAGTCCTCGTCCCGCAGCCGCAGCACAGGCTTATGTAAATCGCTGGCCAACGAGACGACTGCTTTGCGAGTAAGCGAAGGCGTCCAATCGACCGGACCGACTTTCCATGGGAAACGAAATCGGGTCAGTTCCCTGGCGGCGGCCTCGTCAAGGTAACATTGGCAATTCGGATGCCGCTGCAGGAAACTGGCCGGTACCGTGTCAATCTGGGGACCTTCGATTGCCTCCCGGACAATCGCCGCCTTGGACTCCCCCCAGGCCAGCAAGGCGAGCTCCTTGGCTTCCAGAATCGTCCCCACGCCCATGGTGATTGCGTAAGCAGGGACATTCTCTTCCCCGCGAAAATCCCGAGCTGCATCCCGGCGCGTTAAGCGATCGAGTGCCACCATTCTGGTTCGGGAATCAACGCCCGAGCCGGGCTCATTGAACCCGATGTGTCCGGTCCGTCCGATACCGAGAATCTGGACATCGATTCCCCCAGTGGCCAAGATTTTCCGCTCATACTCCTGGCAGTAGCCAAACACTTCAGAACGCGAGATCAGGCCGTCTGGCACGTGAATATTTTCCGGCGAAATATCAACGTGATCAAAGAGCTGCACCTCCATAAAGTGGCGATAACTCTCCGGATGGTGCGGCGGCAAGCCATAGTATTCATCTAGATTGAACGTCACCACGTTCGAGAAAGAGAGCCCTTCGTCGCGATGCAATCTGATCAGCTCCCGGTAAAGCTTCACCGGAGTCGAACCGGTCGCGAGCCCAAGGACGGCAGTTCGGCCCTCCGCTGCGCGCTTCCACATCAATCGAGCGATGGACGCAGCCACCAGGCGCACAGCACTCTCCGCGCTCTGAAAGACAGTCGTTCGAATGCGTTCGTACTGCTCGGCTTCGGAAGGTAGGCTGCCCATGAAGTTACCGGTGATTAAGTCGCACTAATGGAATCCAATGCTGAGCAGGTTTACCACCTTCTGCGCGTTTTCAGGAGTCACGAAACTCGGCCCGGTAAGGATCAAATCGTTTTGCAAGATCGAACCATGTTCGACGTAGTTCGCCAAAAATATGACCGGCAAATAGCCCTGGAGCCATTGCTGCTGGTCGATGGCAAACTCAATCTGTCTTTTCCCCAGCGCTTCCACTATCGCAGGCGAGATATCGAACACGCAAAGTTTGATTTTGCCAACTTTTCCCTCCTGAGCCAGTGCCTGGAGCGCCGGCTCCGCGGCAATCGGGCCCAGCGCGACCATCCCATCCACGCTGGAATAGGTCTCTATGTAATTGGCGACTGTCTTTTGGCAGTCTTTGAAATCCATCGTAACCGGGAGAACCTGAACGTGGTGGAAAGGCCCTTCAAAGCCTTCCCGGAAGCCATTGATACGCTCTTCCAGCGCCAGATTGCCACTCTCCTGATTGAGTATGACGGCATTCTTTACTCCCAAAGCTTTCATCCGTTCCCCGGCTTTCTTCCCGGCGGCCCCATCCTCTTGACCGATGTGCATCAGGCATCCGAGCTGTACTGAGACTTTCAATCCCGAATTGATCGAAATTACCGGGATTTTCGCCGCCACCGCGGCTCGAATCGATCGGCCCAAGACAGCGACGTCCGGTATGGATACGATCAGTCCGTCTGGTTTTGACGCTACGGCATCGTCGATCAGCCGGGCCATGGCAGGCAGGTCGAACTTTTCGGGCGACCGATATTCCACGTCGCTGTTGGTTTGCGCAGCAGCTGTGGTGGCACCGTTTTGGACAATCATCCAAAATGAATCGGCCGCCTGGCCGTGCGTAACCATGGCAATCCTCGGCTTTTTTTGAGCAAGAGTGGTGAGAGGAACAAGCAAGCTCAGCGCCGAAACAAAGAAGGACAGGAATTTCGAGTTAAGCATATTCCGGGAGGTCAGGAAGCAGGAGTTCGGGAGTCACAGAATAAATCGTGGGATTTCCGTTTTGTCGATGGCTGCGAATCTAATCAGGCAAGCGTCTTCGCCCAGATATCCTTCCTTTCGCTTGTCGTCGTTCTCGTCCTCGCTTGATGGCCGCAGCCAACCAGAAAGCGACTTACAACGAGAACAAGATCCCCGCCACGCTTCACATAGGCGGGCCAGGTGGTCCTCGATTCGAACCGTAGATCCTGAGACAGCCATGGAGGGTTTTCCTCCTGACCTCCTGCAGTTCCTGAATTCCCGCCAAAGGTAGCTCTCGATTTCTCAAATCGCGTCTGTTATAGATCTTCCGCCCGGATGCACCCACGCGCTCGCAGAAGGTGGTATGGAAAAAACCGGAGAATCGCCACAGCAAAACAATCCTTGGATATTGCGGCGCCAGTTGCTGAGACTGAAGCTCTGGGTTCTCGAGCGTTTCCGGATCGGCGATCGCCAGTTTATGCTGGTCTGGTCGGCGTTGATCGGCTTTCTGGGCGCCCTGGCGGCGGAACTTTTTCGAAGGGCGACGGACCTTCTGCACTATCTGGCGACGGGCAGCAATGCGGAAATCATTTCATCTTTCGCGCGCTTGCCCTTCTGGCAAAGGATCGCGGTTCCTACGGCGGGGGGAGTGCTGGCCGGCCTTACTCTTTGGCTGGGTAATCGTCTGACCAGCCGCCTTCGCCAGAAGGAAACCACCGATTACATGGAGGCGATCGTCGTCGGCAGTGGTTCGATTTCGCTTTCTGCAAGTCTGGTCAAATCGTTGTCGGCACTTTTTTCGATCAGCACAGGGGCCTCGATCGGGAGAGAAGGACCACTGGTCCAGCTCTCTTCGCTGGTAGCCTCCCTGATCGCACGGGTCCGAGACCTGCCGGTTGCGCAACGACGTCAATTGGTGGCCTGCGGGGCTGCCGCCGGAATTGCCAGCGCGTACAACGCTCCGATCGCCGGTTCCTTCTTTGTGGCAGAAATCATTCTTGGAACGGTGGTGGTTGAAGCCCTTGGGCCCTTAATCCTTGCTGCGGTAGTGGCGACTTTTACCGCGCAGGTGTTGCATGGAGGCGGACCGATCTACAAGTCTTCTGGATTCACTTTATACACCCCCTTGGAACTCATCCCTTTGGCATGTGTCGGAATTGTCTCTGGGTTCCTTGCACCTGCATACCTCTGGTTTCTTCGTACGGTGCAGCGGCTGTTTTCCAGAGTCACCATTCCGGTACCGGCGAAACTCGCGTTGGGCGGCGCGATCGTCGGCTGCCTGGCCGTCATCAGCCCTGATGTGTGCGGGAATGGCCAAGGCCTTTTATCGATCCTATTTCACCAGAATTGGTATTCGGATGAAGTCTTCGCGATCCTTATGCTTAAATTGGTGGCGACCGCCGCAACCTTCGGAACCGGAGCAGTGGGCGGCGTGTTCACCCCATCGCTTTTCGTCGGTGCAGCCATCGGGATGTTATATGGCCGAGGGATTCTCTTTGCCTTCCCGGGTTTTCATTCGGATCCCGCGATGTACGCCGTCGTTGGGATGGGCTCATTTATCGCGGCAACGACCGGCGCGCCGCTGATGTCGATCCTGATGGGATTTGAGCTGACGCTCGACTACACCCTGGCGCCTCTTCTCATGGTCAATTGCGTGGTGGCCTATTATTGCAGCAGCATTTTCGAAAAGCAGTTCATTTATGGAGAATCGCTGGAACGCAAAGGGGCGGCGTTCTTCAATCGTCAATTAGCCGAGGCGAAGATTGCCGATTTAATTCGTCACGACCCCCTTACGCTCCCTCCAAATGCCACCTTCTCCCAGATTGAAAAAACATTCCTGCAAAACCGGTATCAGCATATTTACGTCATTGGGAAAGAGATGCGATTTCTCGGTGCCGTCTCTTTGCACGATATAAAGGAATTCCTCGATCAGCCGGAACTCGGCAACATGGTGATCGCGGCGGATATCATGAACGAAAATTTTCCCAGGATCTCGCCGCTGCAACCGATGTCCGAAGCGCTGGAAAAATTCGCAGAGGTGGATTCCGAGCGGCTACCGGTCGTCGACAATTTCGGCTCACAACGGTTGATCGGCAGCATTTCCAAGACCGATATCATGCTACACCTCGCCGGAAAAGTGAGTTCAAAGGCCCCGCGATGAAGCCGGGGCACCCAGAACATAGACGTCTCGCCTGTGTTCTTTAATAGCAAGAAGGAGCGTAGTTTCGGTTCGAATCGGAGGCTTGGCAGAGGTAATATCCAATCCATGGCCCGCGCATCCCAAGCCTCGCCCGGTTCTCTCCAGATTGCCTCCTTTCTGGACCACTTCAGTTTCCCCCGGCCACTGCTTTGGGGATA
>JAFAKL010000537.1 GCA_019235445.1 Verrucomicrobiota bacterium
ACGCCTTCTCCTTTCGTCGCCCTCGTTCTCTCCCTGTCTGGTGCGGTTAGTGGTGCGCTCATTCTCTTCCTGATCAGCGAATTGGGCAAACTCGCCTTTGGTCGTTACAAGGTCAGGCTCGACTCCCCGGCAGGATTCAGCTTTCACGTTCTTCCCCCGGAGGAACGCCAGATCTTGATTGACGGCGAGTCCTTCTTATGGAGCGAACATTTTTTCCGCCAATCCGACCGGATCATCATTCATGCGGACCAGGCCAATATCAACGGGACAGAGTATGAGAACATCGAATTGACATTTCTTTACGACCGCCTGGTTACGGCTCGGGAAACGGTACCTCTTGATCACCTCACTCATCTCTCAGGGCGCACCGCCTTCGCGCAATTTCCGCGCGAAGCCATGGGCTTTGGCGATGTTAAACTTCTCGCGGCTATCGGCACTTTCGTCGGATGGAAAGGCATTCTTTTCACGATCGCTGCCGCTTCATTTCTTGGTGCAACCTTCGGAATCATTGCCATCGCTTCAGGTAAGCGGGAGCGATCCGCAAAAATCCCCTTTGGCCCCTATCTCGCTATGGCCGCGGTAATCTGGTTGTTCTGGGGAGGCTCGCTCGTTTCCCTTTACCGGGAAACCCTCCTTCGTTTGTAAAAGCTAGTGCTAGTCTCTACTCGCCGAGGATTATCTGGTTTGCTTGCGACTGGATCTGATCTTCATTAAACGTTCTTTGTCGCAAGTAGAATTCCTCGATGACGATTTTGACGAGCGCAGCCGCCGGAACGGAGAGCACGGCTCCTGTTAATCCGAAGAGAGAACTCATTGCCAGAGTGAAGAAGAGGATGCTGACAGGGTTCAGTTCCATCGACTTACCCAGGATGAAAGGGACCAGGACATTGGTTTCTACTTGCTGAACAAAAAGCACGGCTAACAAGGCGAGCCCGAATTTGTCAGCTCCCAGGCTCAAAGCAACAAAAAGTGCTGGGATCGATGCCAGAACAGGACCGACTATCGGAACGAACTCCCCCAGAAACGCGATAAATCCAAACAGGAGAGCCGGCTGCACACCAATAAGCGCCATCAGTAAACCGGTCGTGATGGCACTGATCGTTCCATTAATGACCACTCCCTTCCCCCAGGCTGCCATATGCTGGGTCAGCCGCAGGAGCGTTCGGCGCGCAGCCTCCCGGTGATCGTCTGGCATCAGGGTGAGAAACCGAAAAATCAGCGGCCGAGGGTTGACCAGGACGAACACCAGCAGGAGCAGAGCAAAGACGCTCCCGAAGAGGCCGCCGGCAATCCGAAAACTCGAAACAAAGAGTAGCCGCAGCAGATCACCGGACCGCGCACCGACGGTATCAAATATTTTGTCCGTTTCCGGTACCGCCTGGCGAATGTAAGGATAGTGTTTGCCGAACGCCACTACCTGGGCTTGTACGCGAGTCCAGGTTTCAGGTGTTTCCCGGATCAGGTCATTCACCTGAGTAAGAAGCGGTGGAATCAGAAATGAGAGTGCAAGGGTGAATACAGCGACGAAAGCCATTCCAAGCAAAGCCAATGCCAAACCACGGGGGATGCGTCTCCTTTGAAGGAAAGCGATGAGCGGGTTCAGTACCATCGCCAAAAGAAATACGACCGCGAAGAGAAGCAGAATCGCCTGCAAGGCCCAGGCAAGTAACGCGGCCACAATCAGCAGAACCACCAGCCCGAGCCAATGCTTCAAATCGCTGTAGTTTAGAGGCCTTCGATCGGCTTGAACGGTTTGGTTTTCCCAGTTCGAATTCATCGGGTGTTCTGACTGCGCGCAGGGCAGCCACCAACTGAATCAATGTGTTTTCCGCCCCGAGCCATGCACGTTCCTTAAGACCGCAATCCGATTAATCCAAAGCGATCGAGCCACGGCTCAAGGCCCGCTCCAACGTCCCCTTGCACTCCGAACCCACTCCTGAATTCTGACTCCTGTTTTCTCCAACCTAATTTCCCATGGTGAGCACGACCCGAAATCGCGCTTTGCCACTCATCATCCGGTCGTAAGCATCCGCAACTTGCTCGAGCGGGTAAACTTCGTTCATCGATCTCACACCCGAGAGCACGCTGAAAGCGAGCGTATCCTCGGAGTCGATGGCCATTCCGGAATACCATCCCTTGACCGATTGGCGATAGGTAAGCAGTTGAATGGGAGACACCTGCAGCGACGGAACCGCTCCGATGATCATCAATGTTCCATTCACCCCGAGACCCCCGGCAACTGCACTCATCGCCTCGGCATTGGTCACAGTAGCAAGAATCACCTTAGCCCCCCCGAATTTCAGAAGTTCTGCAGCCGGATCCTGGGCTTGACTATCGATATAGTGGTGGGCTCCCAGTTTGATTGCCAGTGGTTCCTTGTCCTTCCCCCGCGCGATGCCAACGGTTCGAAATCCCATCTTCGACGCGTATTGAACTCCGAGATGACCAAGTCCCCCCAAGCCGTGCACCGCAACGATTTCGCCGGCCCGGGCCCCGCTATTGCGAAGGCAATTGAAGGTGGTGATGCCGGCGCACATCAGAGGCGCCGCCTCCGGCGCCGACAATTCTTCCGGCACCGCAGCAATGCCTTCAGCGGGAGCGATCATGTAATCTGCATAGCCGCCATCAAAGGTGAGACCAGATATCAGAGTAGAGGTCTGACAGGCGAAAAAGTCGCCCCTGGCACAGGAAGCGCAATACCCGCAGTGACCCCCGTGCCATCCCACCCCCACTCGTTGGCCGGCCTTCCATCGGGCCACCCCCGCGCCGACGGCATCCACTACTCCAATGACTTCGTGCCCAGGAATTCGCGGGTACTGGATGCCCGGAAAAAGGCCTTCTTTGGTCAGCGAATCGCTGTGGCAAATGCCACAAGCCTGTACCTTTATTCGTACCGTTCCCGGAGTGGGCTCCGGGACGTCGCGTTCCACAATTTCAAAAGGCCCATTGGGCCGGGGAACCTGTACTGCGCGCATTCTTAGCATAATTCTCGACGGCTTGTTTTGCTCAGGCCGTAAACTAAATCGCGGCCATGCCGACACTCAAGCGAAGATTCAACCAGCAAACGAGTTTTACGGTCGAAGCGAGCGCACTCTTTTGGAGAGAAATATTTGTTCTGTCTTTACCTCGGTCAGCTCTAACGCCTTGCGGAAGTGGGCGGAAGCCGCCTCAAAGTGATGCAATTGAGCCTCAAACTCGCCCAGGACCGCATAGAACAGGTAATAGGATTTTAACTCTCCTCGATGCCGAATTGCTTTGATGGCTTCTATGCCCGCCGCAGGGCCTCTCACCGTCGCGACCGCTACGGCGCGATTTAGCGCAATGACCGGGGAAGGATTCATCTGCACCCATTGATCGTACAGAGCCAATATCCTGGGCCAATCTGTGGACTCAAAGCTCTCCGCCATGCAGTGGCAAGCGGCGATGCCGGCCTGGAGATGATATTCGCTCAGTTCGTGGCCCTTAGATGCTTGACCCAGGTGAATGATACCTCGCTCAATCATCGGCCGTCTCCATTTCGAGCGTTCCTGTTCTTTCAAGCGGAGGATGTTTCCCTCCAGGTCCACCCGCGCAGGCAGGCGTGCGGCGTTCAAAAACATCAGCGCCACCAGAGCATGGGTGCGCGGCAGGTTCGCCGCCGGATGTTCGGCCAGCAAGGTCGCCAGCCGAATGGCCTCGTAACAGAGATCCTCTCTGACCAGATTTTCCCCGCTGGACGCCTTGTAGCCCTCATTAAAAAGGAGATAAAGGGTCTGCAGCACCCCGTTCAGCCGGGCCGTAAATTCCTCTCCGGCCGGAATTTCGAAGGGAATGTGGAGCTCGCGAATTTTCTGCCTGGTCCGCGTCAGCCTTTTGGATATGGCCGCTTCAGTGGTCAGGAAAGCTTTCGCGATTTCAGCCGGGCTGAATCCGCAAAGCGTTCTGAGTGCCAGTGCCGTTTGTGATTCCGGGGCAAGCATCGGATGACAGCAAGCGAAAATCAGGCGCAAACAGTCGTCTTTAATTTCCGAGTCGAACAAGACTGAATCGTTGACCGCGGAGTTCGATGACCGCTGCTCCACGGAGACGACGATCTCCGTTTGTTTTTCGCGGAAGAGCTTTTCCCGCCGAAGCACATCGTAGGCCAGGTTCTTCGCCGTCTGCGTGATCCACGCCGCCGGATTTTCCGGGATCCCGTAATAGGGCCAGGTTCGAAACGCCCGGACTAAAGCTTCCTGGACCACATCCTCAGCCAACTGCAAATGATCTATCCCAAAAATACCTGTCAGGACAGAAACCAACTTACCCGCTTCCACCCGGAAAAGATGCTCCGTCAATCGGGAAACTTCCCCGACCGGCACAAGGTTTTTCTCCTGGGTCTCGTTCACTTCTTAAAATCGTCCTCGTCCTCGTCCTTCGAACGTTCCGAGTGCACGGCGCTGAACCTTACACGTGTTTATTTACAGCCACGATTGTCGGCCTGCTTACCAGCACCCTGCCACTTCTTGCAGGCAAAGCGTCCCGCTTTGCGCGTTTTCGGAGGTAAGGCGAGGCGCCTTACTTACCACTGCGCTGCACTTCTTGTCTTCAAGCGGCCGCTAAACACCTACTAAAACCCCATGCTGCATCCAACCGGCCCTCGGCCTTCGGGGCGAAGGGTCATCCTAAATGCGCCTTCTCTTCCCGCCATCCGGTTTGTCCCTGATCTTCGTGTTTAAGCCGAAGCGTGTGCAAATTGCCTGTGTTTTACCCTCAGAAGGTGCGGACACTGGTCGGCTACGGGTCTGACTTCAACGATCAACCCGTATTTCAGGGTCGGACATTGTTTAGCGATCTCCAGCGCTTCTTCGAAATCAATGTTCTGAAGCAGGAAATAACCCCCAATAGCTTCCTTAGACTCTGCGAAGGGACCATCCGCCACCATTTGGCCTTTTTTCCAGGAAACGATTTTACCCTCGTCCATCAGCGGGTTGGCAGACTTGATCTTTCCTTGCTGGACCAATCGATCGAACCACTCAGCCCATTGCTCCATGACATTCTGAAGGTCTTCAGGCGAGAGGTTTTTGTCCCAGTGCGTACCGCGAAATAACAGCATGTATTCCGGCGTTGTTGTTTGCGTATTCATTTTTATTTTTGTCTGTCGTTTTCCTTGTTGTTCAACGATACAACGAAGGGGTCCGGCCGTTGAGGACAGCTTTTGCCAATTTCTTCGTTTAATCTATGTTTTGCTTCCTAGGATTTTGGGCTTAGCAGTTCTTTTGCGTGTTCCCGGGCCGACTTTGTTTTTCCTCCTAACATCCGGGCGATTTCTTCGACTCGATCTTTTCCCGCCACTTCGGTGAGCGCGGTCCGCGTGCGGCCTTCCTTCACCGCTTTGCTAACGCTGAAGTGACGGCTTGCGGCAGCCGCAACTTGCGGCATATGAGTGATCGCAATGACCTGTCGGGTCCCGCCCAGCGACCGCATTTTGGCTCCAATCGAATGGGCAATCTGGCCGCCGACATTTGCATCGATCTCATCGAACACTAACAGACCGATGAGGTCCTGTTGCGCGAAAGCGGTCTTGACAGCCAGCATCACACGCGAAATTTCGCCGCTGGACGCTACCGCTCTCAGTGGCTTTAACGGTTCGCCGAGATTAGCCGCAAATAAGAATTCAACCGTCTCAAACCCGGTATTGCCCGGCTCGTCGAGCGGATCAATTCGTATCTCGAATGCCGCCTGCCCGAATCCAAGATCTTTGAGATGCACCTGGATCGATTTGGAAAGGCTTTTCGCCGTTCGCGTCCTGGAACCGGTCAATTCTCCTCCTATCTCTTTGAGTGTCCGCGTCTCACTCGCGAGGCGGGCGCCAATTTCCGCCAGCATCTCTTCCCGGTGATCCAGGCGCTCGAGCCGGCCTTTCAACTCGTTCATCAATTCAAGCAGACCACTTTCGTCTCGATGATGTTTCCGTTGCAAAGACTGCAGCAGATGCACTCGGTCTTCCATTCGTTGCAGTTCCTCCGGATCGATTTCGAGACGCATCCGATAACTGACGATGCCTCGTTCCATTTCTTCCAGCTCGACTGCCGCAGCCTCATGGGCCCGGACCAGTTCAGCGGTGGATTCGTCCACCCGGTTGATTTCTCGCAAATGCCGCGCGATCTCGGCTAGTTGCCTCAGGACGGAATCTTCCGCTCCCGACAGTTGCTCCAGGATCGCGCCGGTCACCTCGATCAGGCGTCTGGCATTGGAAGCCACGCTGTACCGAACTTGAAGACTCTCGAGCTCGCCAGGCTGAGGGTTTGCTGACTCCAGCTCCTGCAGCTGGTGCCGCCAGAGATCGAGATTCTGGTCGGCGGCCTGCTCAAGCAGTGCCTGCCTCTGCCGGCGCAGGCCGATCAGCTCTTGAAAAGTCGCCCGATATTTCTCCAACCATTCCTGATGGCTGGCGAATGCATCGACCAGCTTCAGTTGTTGATCGGCCGAAAGTAACGACTGGTGATCATGGGCACCATGCAGGTCCACCAGGCCATCTCCCACCTGTTTGAGGATTCCAAGCGTCGTCTGCGATCCATTGATAAATTGCCGGTTGCCGCCCGAAGTTGAGAAAATGCGCTTGAGTAAAAGCTGACCTTCTTCGCACACGTTGATCCCCTGCTCGCCGAGCACCCGGTCGGTTTCCGCGACCTCTTCCAGGGTAAACAGTGCTTCGACGGAACACTGGTCGGCTCCGGTTCGAATGAGCGACTTGTCCGCGCGTTCGCCCAGGACCAGCTTGAGGGCGCCTACGATGATCGATTTTCCGGTCCCTGTCTCCCCAGTCACCGCACTGAAGCCGGAAGCCAATTCCCAGTCCAGCGATTCTACCAAAGCCAGGTTCCGAATACGTAGCGATCGCAGCGTTGCGGGCACAGAGCGAGTATGTAAAGGTGCAGCGATCTTTTTTCAATAGATGCTAGCAATCACATTTCTGGGTACGGGAACGTCCATGGGGGTACCCATGATCCGCTGCCGATGCGAAGTATGCCATTCCAAAGATCCTCGTGACCAGCGGCTGCGCTCGTCGATCTACGTGCAGACCGCTGACCGGTCCTGGGTCGTGGATACCGGCGCAGAGTTTCGAATTCAGGTCCTCCGCGCGAATATTCAAAATCTGGACGCAGTTCTCTATTCTCATTCGCATGCGGACCACATCATGGGGTTTGACGATCTCAGGCGATTTGGTTCGGCGCCTGGCGGAGCGATCCCGATTTACGCTTCGAAAGAAACCATGCAAAATCTGCAGATTGCCTTTTCCTACGCCTTCAGTGGGGAAGCGCGATTTCCTGGATACGTACTTCCGGAACCCCATCTGATTCTGGGACCATTTCTTCTCGGCAAAACCGAAATCCATCCTATCCGGGTGGAGCATGGAAACGCTCACGTGATTGCTTTTCTCTTCCGCCAGGCCGGACGGTCCGTCGCGGCGTACGTGAGCGACTGCAAGAGAGTCGGCGCAGAGGGACTCAAAACCCTCGAAGGAGTGGACACCCTGATCCTCGGAACGCCCTGTCGCAGAGAGCACCCGACCCATATGAACATGATCGAGGGGATAGCTCTCGCCAAACGGTTGAGTCCTCGGCAAACCTACTTTACCCACCTTAGCCATGATTTCGGTCATGCTATCACGCAAAAGGAATTGCCTGAGAACGTCTTCCTTGCCCACGACGGTCTCCGTTTGGGGTTGTGAGACCCGTGGGGGCCGCAGGCCCCCCAATCGTCCTCGTCCCCGATTCCCCTGAAGCGCGCTATGCGCGGCGTGGCATCATAGTATGTGTTTAGCCCCATTGGGGCGCGTGAGGGATTGAAGCGCCGCATGCGCTTCAGGGTGCTATCGGCCGAATTCTTTCCTGCGCGCTGGAAGCGCGAATCAATTGTGGCCTGTCCCGGAGGGACCAAACGAAAGTAGCCCGACTCCGCAAGGCCTACGTCGCGACCGCACGTCAGGCAGTTCTTACTATGACTGTCGAGGCGCGCCGTAGTCTGCGAAGGCGGCCTGGCACGAAGTGCCTGGAAACAAGAGAAAAGTGGACCCGTCCCGGAGGGACGGTTTATCTGCTCACTAGTCCCTTGCTTTGCGATGCCACCGAGACCGAGGAAGGAGAAAGACACATT
>JAFAKL010000092.1 GCA_019235445.1 Verrucomicrobiota bacterium
CTTAGTGAACAACCCCTTCGCTATTTTCGACCCCGGCCTACGAAGGTTGAGATCGAGCCGTCGATCACCGGTTGTCCGGACGATCCGGACAACTATTTCCGGGCTCTCCGGCAGACACTCGAGGGCTTGTTTAACAAGTTCAGCCTGCGCCAAGGCCAGCCTGCTACCGCGGGTACCAAGAACAACCCTCTTCACATGCGTGGGCATTCGATTGGCACCGGTGCAATCGCCCGTTCAGCGGTCCGGTTTAACCATACCTCGAAATCCTGGACATGTTTCTCGATCAAGTCGTGGCAAACCTCAGCCTCCTTCTTCCGAGTTTCCAGCGTGCGCGCCGCGATCGCCTGCAGCGAATCCAGATCATAGACGTAAACGCTATCCATTTCGTGCACAGCCGGATCGACGTCCCGCGGCACGGCAAGATCGATAATGAAAAGGGGCCGGTCGCGCCGCATTCTGAGGACCGGCTCGAGCTTCGCCCTGGTGACAATGGCATGCGGCGCAGCAGTGGAGCTAACCAGGATGTCCAGATCCCGGAACTCTTCTTCCCATTGATCAAAACGAACGGCGCGGCCGCCAATTGCTTCAGCCAGTTTCGTCGCTCGTTCGAATGAACGATTCGAGACAAACAATTGTCTGGCTCCTTGCGACTGAAAACTCCACGCTGTTCGCTCGCTCGTCTCGCCGGCGCCCAGGATCATAATTTTACGGCCCTCAAGCTTCCCGAAAATCTGTTGAGCCAGATCCACCGCGACCGAACCGACGGAAACGCTGCCACGTGTGATCGCCGTAGCCGATCGTATATGCTTGCCGACATGGAACGCCTTCTGGAAAAGCCGGTTCAAAATTCTACCGGTCGTCCCCGACCTTGCAGCAGCTTCATAGGCTCTTTTGACCTGCCCAAAAATCTCCGTTTCCCCTAAAACCATCGACTCGAGCCCGGAGGCAACCCGAAACAAATGCCTCACCGAGGGAACAGCCGGTAAACGGAAAAGGTGCTCGAAATCGTTGACCTCCATTTTCCCGTAAAACCCACGAAAAAGAGGCTCCAGGGCCAAATTTTGGTCTTGGGTGACAATATAAAATTCTGTTCGGTTACAGGTCGACAGGAGCAGACTTTCCTGGACACTCGGAACCTGCGAGAGTCGAGTCAACGAGTCGGCCAGCGCGGAGTCGGGAACCGCGAACCGTTCCCTGACCTCGACATTCGCCGTCTGATGACTGATGCCGAAACAGAAGATGTGCATTAAAGCGATGGGCGATCAGAGATAAATCGTATCCCCCAGAAGGTGCTCAATAAAAGGCTAAAAGCAACGATCGACAGGGCCGCAAGCCACTTGGCCGCCATGGCGTGGCGTACCCTGGCGGTAAGGATCCCGCCATAGACGCACCAAACCAGGAAAGACCATGCCGCCTGCACCCAATTGATGCGCCCGCCAATCAGAAATCCGGTCGCCAGCCCTACCGTGAAGAGAGAAAACCCCAGCCACAACAAACGTGAATTGACGATAGAGAGCGCAGTGATTGGCGGAAGCCGGTAAAAAATAGAGCTGGGCTGGCGGGTTTTCAGCTGTCGTTCCTGGACCAGAAACATCACGCCGGCGATGCACGCCAACGCGAATGCTCCGCAAGCTACCATCGAAAATGAGGTATGCGCCTCCAGCCAGGGGTTTACCTTAATTCTTCTGACCACCGATTCACCCGGCGAAAGCGTGAACGCGAAAAACAGCAAAGCAGAGGCCACTGGTGCGGTAAACGCACCCATCAGAGAAAGGCGATATGCCGATCCGATGACCAGGTAAATGAGCACCATGGACCAAGTCATAAAGACCATCACCTCGAACCGATTCGTAATCGGACAACGCCCGATCGCGTGTCCACGGTCGAACAGGTACACAGTCGTAAACAGGAAGCCCGCACAAATAGCCCAGAAGGTGACGCGCGGAGTCAGAAATTTTTCGGTCGCCAGCGAATAGACAGAATACCCGAACCCTGTAAGGTACGAAGTCAAGGCCAACTCGACCCATAGCCGATCGGACCAGTTCATAACGGTGAAATTCGGAGAAACGGGAATTAAAAAGGGCCGGTCCAATCACTCAAGATTTTTTGACGATGATCATTGACGTTCGTTCTCGTTCGTTCAGGTTCGTCTTTGAATGAGCCGGGTTAACCTTCAACAGCTCAAGTCCGCCATCCGAGACATCCCTGACTTCCCGAGAGCAGGAATCATTTTCAAGGATATAACACCGATTTTAGGCGATGGGCAATTATTCCAAAGGGTGATCGACCATCTCGGGGAAGAGGCTGAAAAAGCGAGCCCGTCGAAGATCGTCGGGATTGACGCGCGCGGCTTCCTGTTCGGAGCGGCCGTCGCCTACAAACTGGGGCTAGGTTGCGTCCTCATTCGAAAAAAAGGTAAGCTCCCATTTAAAACCGTCGGATCCTCCTACCAGCTGGAGTACGGTGATGCCGAGGTCGAGATGCATATCGACGCGATTAATCCGGGCGAGCGAGTGGTGCTCGTCGACGATCTGCTGGCGACTGGCGGCACCTCAGGTGCTGCCGTCAACCTGATTCAAAAGGTGGGCGGCATCGTTGGTTCGGCACTCTTTGTCATCGAATTAGAGTTTCTCCCCGGACGCAAAAACCTGCCGCCCGATGTACCAGTCTATTCCATGGTCCAATTCTAGTGTACCGCGTTCGGCGGTGCAACGGTTCGAACAGTTGTAAGCAAAGCGGCCTCGCTTTGCCTCTCGGAAAATGGCGACCCGAGACGGTCCGCTTACTGATGCCCCCAAATAGATGAAAAAAGGCTCGCCGAACGTTGAACGCCGAACGCCGAAGGCCGAACGTTGAACGCCAATGCTTCGGTTCATCGCGAAAAGAACAGTCGGTCTGGTCGTTATCCTTTTCTGCGTGGTGACGATTACCTTTTTTCTCGTCCGTCTAATGCCCGGCGGCCCCTTCGACCGCGAGCGGAAACTGCCCGAACACATCGAAAAACAGCTGCTCGCCAAATACAAGCTGGACGGGCCGCTCTTCGAACAATACGTGAATTATCTGGGCGACCTGTTGCACGGTGATCTGCGCCTTTCGACGAAATACCGAAGCAGATCGGTAAACGAAATCCTTGCCGACAGCTTGCCCGTCTCCGGATTGCTCGGTGGAATTGCCTTTTGCCTGGCGACTTTCGGAGGAGTCGTTCTTGGTTCGCTGGCAGCGGCAAAGCAACATACCTGGGTTGATCGTTCGGCGATGCTGGCAGCTTTGTTCGCCGTTTCCTTGCCCTCGTTTGTCCTCGGTCCCCTCCTCGTCCTGGTTTTTGCCATTAGTTGGCCTGTGTTTCCGGTCGGCGGCTGGGGGAACCTTCAAAGCCTCGTTCTTCCCTCGATCACGCTTGCCGCCCCCTACGCCGCCTACATCGCCCGTCTGACCAGGTCGAGTATGCTCGAAGTTTTGACTCAGGATTACATTCGCACCGCTCGGGCAAAGGGACTGAGCAACACGAGGGTCATCTATAAACATGCCTTGCGCGTGGCAATTCTCCCGGTTGTCTCATTTCTCGGGCCCCTGGCAGCCAATTTGCTGACCGGTTCCATCGTCGTCGAGAGCATCTTCAGTATCCCTGGGACCGGCGGCTTTTTCGTCAATTCGGTGCTGAACCGCGACGGCTTTCTGCTGGCCGGTGTTGTCATCGTTTACTGCTCGCTTCTGGTCGTTTTCAATTTGGTGGTCGATCTCCTTTACGGCTTGCTCGACCGCCGCATCTCCCTTTATGACTGAGTCTCGTTCGCCATGGTTCAAGCTTAGTCGCAATCCTGCCGTCGTTCTTTCGGCAGGGATCCTTTCAGTCGCCGCTCTGGCCGCGATTTTTGGCCCTGATCTTCTGCCTGCAAGTGCCGGAGAAGTGACCCGCCATAGTTTCCTGCCCCCTTCCCGCCAGCACTTTTTTGGGACGGACCTCAATGGGCGTGATTTGTTCTATAGGGTTTTGCTTGGGGCCAGGATTTCCATGCTGGTCGGCGTCACGGGAGCGCTGGTCAGTTTTGCGGTGGGGATCATCTATGGGATGATCGCGGGTTACGTGGGCGGTCAGGCCGACTCGATCATGATGCGACTGGTGGATATGCTGTACGCCATTCCGCGGCTGATTTTCTTGCTTGTCCTGATCAGTGCCCTAGATCCCGTGCTTCGCCGCATCATGGCAGCTCACGGCTTGGGCGGCCTGATCGGGTATTCGAAAATCTTCATCCTCATTTTCTGCCTGGGCCTGACCGAATGGCTGACCATGGCCCGAATCATCCGGGGCCAGATCCTCAGCCTCAAATCGCAGCAGTTTGTCCTGGCGGCCCGAAGCATTGGCCAAAGCCATTTCAATATCATTTTTCAGCATCTCTTGCCGAACCTGCTCGGTCTCGCGCTCGTTTATCTGACTCTGACCGTCCCTGCGGTGATTCTGGACGAATCGTTTCTCAGCTTCCTGGGGGTAGGCGTCCAGGCGCCGCTGGCCAGTTGGGGGCTGCTCCTCGGAGACGCTGCCCAGGTCATCAATCCCATTAAAGGGTATTGGTGGCTGCTCGTTTTCCCGGTCATTGCCATGTCCCTGACGCTCCTCGCCCTTAATTTCCTTGGAGACGGCCTGCGCGATGCGCTCGATCCCCGGCAAAGAAAATGAATTTTCAGAATTCAGAATTCAGAACTCAGAAATCAGGAGTTGCAGGAGTACAGGAATCATGCGCTCGCAGCGGAGAAACACCCGTGCACCTGCCAAGACTCGTGATTTCCGCGAGGCAAAGCGAGGATCGCTTTGCTTACGAACGGAGTTATTCTGATTCTCCCTACAAATTCGCTCGAGCCCGAATACGGCACATCTTTGTACTCCTGTACTCCTGTACTCCTGAGTTCTGAATTCTGAGTTCTGAATAAAAAATGCTCATCGTAAAATCCATTGCCCGGATGCAGCAACTCAGCCTCGGTTTGCCGAAGCCGGTGGTTCTCGTTCCCACCATGGGCTCCCTTCACGAGGGACATCTGGCTCTTATTGATCGCGCAAAGAAACTTGCCGGGCGCAAGGGGTTCACTGTGGCGACCATCTTCGTCAATCCAGCGCAGTTCGGGCCAAAGGAAGATTTTCAGAAATATCCTCGCCCGTTCAAACGCGACTGCCGGCTCCTTCAAAACCGGGGTTGCGACCTCGTATTTGCCCCCGCGGTTGAGAACATGTACGAGCCAGACGCATCGGTGACGGTGACAGAATCACAGCTGCAAACGGTGATGTGCGGAGTTTCTCGTCCAGGCCATTTCACCGGGGTTTGCACCATCGTGACCAAGCTTTTTCTCCTGGTGCAGCCCGATCTCGCAATCTTCGGCGAAAAAGATTTTCAACAGCTGACGATTTTGCGGCGAATGGTTCGCGACTTAAATTTTCCCGTCGGCATCATCGGGCACCCCACGGTCCGTGAATCCGACGGACTGGCGCTGAGCTCGCGGAACGTCTATCTGAGTCCCGAAGAGAGGCGGCAGGCACCTCTGATTCACCAGGCATTGCGCGAGGCCGAAAAGGAGCTGCGGCGGCAATCCGTTTCGCGTAGCGCTCTGGAGAACTTCATCCGACGCCAGATTGGGCAAGCGCCGGCAGCGAGAGTCGACTATGTGGCAGTGGTCGATCCCGAGACTCTGCTCGCCAAGGAGCCCAGCCAGTTGCCGGTGCTTCTAGCGACCGCTGTCTTTTTCGGAACCACTCGCTTGATTGATAATGTTTTGGTCAAATAAAAATCCGCGGCTACCATGGGTCAGGAGTCAGAAGGTAGAAGTGAGAACGAAGCACCCGATTTCTGAACTCCTGACTTCTGACTCCTGACTCCTGACTCCTGTCTCCTGACTTTATGGACTTTTTGGACGAACTGAACTCTACGGTATTGTGCGGCGACGGCGCAATGGGAACGGAGTTGATGGCGTCCGGAGTCCCATCGGAAGTCTGTTTCGAAGAGTTAAACGTTTCTGCTCCCGAAGTAGTTTCCCGTATCCACGACGCGTACGTGCGGGCTGGCGCTCGCCTGCTCGAGACAAACACCTTCGGCGCCAACGCGGCGCGCCTCTCAAAGCATGGACTAGAAGGTCGAGTGCAACTATTGAACCAGGCGGGGATCCGCCTGGCCCGCAAATCGATCGACCAGCGCCCCGTTTATCTGGCCGCCAGCATCGGGCCCCTGGGTATCCCAGACCCTCAGGCAGAAACAGAGGAGATCAACCAGGGAGACCTTTTCCAGGAACAAGTTCAGGCAATCCTGGAGGCGGGGGTGGATGTTCTTGTTCTGGAGACCTTCATGGATTTCAATGAAATCCAGATCGCTCTCAAGGTGGTACGAAAGCTCGACCAGAAAATTCCTGTCATCTGTTCCATGGTTTGCTCGGAGGAAGGTCGCCTCCCCTCCAGTCTGCCGATTGTCCAGGCCTTTAGGGAATTGATCCGACTAGGTGCAAACGTGGTCGGCATTAATTGCGTGACAGGTCCTCACGCAATGCGCAGCATCTTGCGCCGAATTCCATTGGAATTTCCGATTAGCGCCTTTCCCAATGCCGGATACCCCCGCTATCACGATGGACGTTTTCTGTACAACGCAGCGCCTGAATATTTCGCCGAGGCGGCCAAAGACTTCGTCACCCTGGGCGCACGCCTGATTGGGGGATGTTGCGGCGTCGGCCCGGGTCACATTCGCGCCATGGCCGCCGCAATTGCCGGATTAAAGCTGGTTCAGTCGAAGCCGAGCGTACAATGGGTCGCCGAACCAGAACCGGAAATCTCCAGAAGGCCGGTTGAGACCAGCCTGCTGGATCTGATGAACAGAGGCCAGACCGTCGTAGTGACAGAGCTTGATCCTCCCAAAACGCTGGCCCTTGAGAAATATTTCGCGGCCGCGCGCGCCTTGATCGACGCCGGGAGCGACGCGATCACCTTGGCGGATAATTCGCTGGCCATCCTCCGGGTCAGCAATCTGGCAATCGGCGCAATCCTGAAGCAGAAATACAATATCATGCCGCTGCTCCACATCAGTTGCCGGGACAAAAACCTCATCGGCCTCCAAAGCGAACTCATGGGTATTGCCGCTCTCGGAATCAGACATATCTTGCCTTTGACCGGAGACCCTGCGAAAGTCGGCGATCAACCAGGGGCTTCTTCTGTTTATGACGTGAACTCCGTCCAGTTGATGGAGATCATCTCAGGACTGAACAAAGGGTACAACTTTGCCGGTAAGAACATTAAATACCCCACAGACTTCGTTACGGGTTGTACCTTCAATCCAAACGCCAAAAATCTCGATGCGCAGGTCGCCCGTCTTGAGCGCAAAATCGCGGCGGGAGCGCGCTATGTGATGACCCAGCCGGTTTTCGATCAGGAACTCGTCCGGCAGATGCATGCGCGCACAAAGCATCTGGGCGTTCCGATTCTCACGGGTGTTTGGCCCTTATTGAATGCGCGCCAAGCCGAGTTCTTGCATCACGAGGTCCCGGGAATCATTATCCCCGACCTGATTCGGTCCCGCCTGGCGGGGACCGAGGGGCCACAAGCGCGCCGCCTGGGGATCGAAATCGCGAAAGACGTGGTCCGTGCCGCTCTCGACTGTTTCCCCGGGGTCTACCTCATTACACCTTTTCTCGCATATGACACCACCGCCGAGCTTGCACAGTTCGTCCGCAACTTATCATAGGGTTCCCTGGTCCCTGCTTGTCCAAGGCGCCTGCCTGGTCTTGGGATTGATTGTCCTCTTCGTCGCATCCACAAGATATCCGATCGTCGATTGGATCGGGAATGTGCGGGAATCGATCCAGCAACTCGGCTTCTGGAGCGGTCTTGTCTATCCGATCACCTACGCGATTTGTAATCTGTTATTGCTGCCGGGAGGGGTGCTCAGTGTGGGCGGAGGCTTTTTTTTTGGTCTCTGGTGGGGATTTTTGCTGGTTTTAGCGGGGAACCTTCTCGGGGCTGGGCTGGCCTTTCTGATTGCCAGGAAAATCGGCCGTCAAAAAATTGAGCGCCTTCTTTCTCAAAACCGCAGGCTTCAGATCCTGGATGGCGCGATCGAACGGCACGGATGGAAGATCGTGGTCCTGTCTCAACTCAACCCATTGGCGCCCTCGAGTCTTTTAAATTATCTCTACGGCCTTACGCGAGTGCGCCTGAGCCGCTGTTTGCTCTGGGTTGCGCTCGGTCAGAGTCCAGGTTTGTTTCTCTATGCGTTAATCGGCACGCTCGGCCAGTTCGGAGTCGATATGGCGCGCGGAACACGCAAACTCGTCCTCCACGATGATTGGCTTTGGGGTACAGGTTTCATCGTGACGATCGCCACTACCTATCTGCTTGGCCGGCTCGCACGTCGAATCCTGGGCGAAGCAGAATCAGAGATGACTGACCGACCTTGACTGATGCTAGTTCGGGACTACCTTTTTCCACTTTGGTGTAGAAATTGCGATGTTTTCCTCATGTGATACCCAAGGCCCGGATTTCACGGTTTATCTCGATTATGGGATCGATTGTTGCTTTGGGACCTACGGCGATCTCAATATCAGTGAGAGAGGCATCGTGCTGCGATCTCGGTGGCGTTTCCCGCTCGGTACCCAGCTGGCCATACGCATCTGCGCACATCCGGTCACTCCGGACGATTGCCCGCTTTGCGAAGATCTGACCGGAATGGTCGTGAGCTGCGAGCGGATCGAGGAACGGTATCCCTGCTTCGAAGCGACGATCCTCTTCCTGGATGTCACTCTTCCGGCCCAGCAGGGACTCGGTCGCGTAGCCGATCGCCTCGATTTAGCGAATCAGGTCAACTGATCTGTCAGACCTGCGGCTTCGTCGCCAGGGCGCTTGCCGCCGCCTTCGCAGCCCTGCTCTTGCGACGGTTCGCGAGGTTCTGGTGAACAATTCCTCGCTTTGCCGCTTTGTCCAGCCCGGAGGCAAGGAGAATGTATTCCGCCCGTGCTTTCGCACCGTCACCGGATGCCACGGCGGCGCCAAATTTTTTCTGCTGTCCCTTCAAACCGGTCAGAACGCTTCTATTTCGCAATGTGCGTTGAGCTGCTTGTTTCGCTCGTTTGGCAGCAGATCGTATGTTCGCCATGATGTCGGGTTCTAGAAAGGGTCAGAAGCTATCATCACCCAAAGGTGTGTCAACCATGGAAACAGTCGAATTCTCTTTCGCGAGACTGCTATTTCGGGGAAGGACACTAGTTCCCTCCGTCCACATGATCGGAGTTTGAGCTTTTGTACGAGGGCCGGTTCAAAAGAGCGTTGAAGACCCGTTTGGGAAGGCTCTTTCCAGTCTCCTCCTGCTCAAGCCCGTTCACCGCGTTCCGTTTCGCCTCTTCCCACACCGCTGGAAATCCGGGCGAACTCGAGACCATAATCCGTTCGGCCCGCGCGTATATCTCCAGTTCGCGCTGCAGCCGTTTGTCCGGGTACTGATTCAGGTTGGCAATTTTGATACGGAGATTTTCGTTCTGCTGTTTGAACTCCTGAAGATCCAGGCGCAACCGATTTGTCGCTTCTGATTCGAGTTCCATCTTATCCGCGAGATGGCGTTTCAGACGTTTTACTTCATTTTTGGTGTCCCACAGGCGCATGATGGCAAAAGCGATGCCGATCAAGCCCAGAATGACACCAACGGCAAGACCCACGTAGAAATGATGATTCAGGTAGTCCATAAAGCGAGGTCCGACAAACTAGCCCCTCCTGCGATCGGATCAAGGCCAACCGCGAATGGAATTCAGGTAAAGTTCTCTCCTTGGCGGCCAGCAACACCTCTCTCTTGTCGCGGTGTGCCAGGGGGGGGAGTTGAACTCCCGACCAAGGGCTTATGAGTCCCCTGCTCTACCACTGAGCTACCCTGGCGTTTGCCGGCTCCCAAAAGACAGCCAAACTAAGACACATCTCCCTGGATTCAAGTCAGATTTGATTGCGTCTCGGGAGGCAAACCTTTCTCATTATGGGGTCCACAGGATCATTCCAGTGATGAAGATAGCCATCCTACATTACACTTCCTGGCCTGTCATTGGGGGGGTGGAGAGCGTGATCCGCCAACACGCGCAGTTGTTGTCCCGGCACGGGCATGAGGTCACGATTCTGTGCGGAGAAGGCGCTGCATTTGATCAACGAATTCAGATACTGGTACTTCCGGAGCTTAATTCGCAGGAAGCTTTAGTCAGATGCTCGCAGGCGGAAGCCTACCACGGTCGTTACGGACAATCTTACCTCCAGGTCAGGGAGGCAATCCAAAAGCAGCTCGATCCGCTCTGCAAAACTCTCGATTGTCTCGTCGTCCATAACATGTTTACCATGCCATTCAATCTGGCCGCGACCCAGGCATTAAGCGGGATCGCCGACCGGGGCACCAGGACGGTCGCCTGGACCCACGACCTTGCCGCCTCCAACCCCGACTACCAGATCCCGCCCCACCCTATGTTCGACCTTATCCGGGAACGTCAACCTGGAGTGAAATATGTGACAATTTCCCATGCGCGAGCCATAGAATTCAGGCAGCTGATGGCTGCAGAAGTCGATGCCATCATTCCGAACGGGCTGGATTTCGTCGGCGCATGCGCAATCACCCCGGAAGTGGCAGACCTGGTGCGAGAGGACTTGCCGGCATCGATCATTCTGTTCTACCCGACTCGGATCCTCCCGCGGAAGAATATCGCCTTCGCTCTCCAGATTGTGGCGGCCCTTCGCGATCTGGGCCTGCAGGTGCGATTACTGGTTTCAGGGGCGCCCGATTCCCACAATCGGTCCAGCGCGGACCATTTTGCGGGGCTGAAACGATTAGCTGCAGATCTTCAGGTCCAGCAGTCGGTCAGTTGGGTCAACGAACTCTTCCATGTGGACGAACGACAGTTGCACAGCCTCTACAAGGTCGCGGACGCGATGCTATTCCCCTCCAGGCAGGAAGGCTTTGGGTTGCCACTGCTCGAGGCTGCGGCGCATCGCCTTCCCGTGTTTTGTTCAAACATCAAACCATTGAAATCGGTCGCACTTTCCGGCACACTTCTTTTTGAGCTGCACGACGCTCCCGGAAATGTTGCGGAGCAGATTCGCAACGCCTTTGCTCGGGACGCGATTTTCAAAAGGAAAAAACAACTATTGCGCGACTACTCCGCAGAACGGCTCTATTTGGATAAAGTAGAACCATTCTTACGAGACCTGCTATGAATGCCACGCTTGCCCCGCACGAGATTCATCGGCTCCTTAACGCCGAACACGATGACCCGTTTGGCGTTCTTGGTTTGCACAAGATCAATGACCTTTGGGTGGTACGTGCTTTTCGTCCCGACGCCAAAGACTTAGCCGTGATCAACCGCCATCACGAAAAGCGCCGCTTTCCGGCCGACCGCATCGCAAACGAGGGTTTGTTCGAAGCGCCTCTGACTGGCGCGACTGAAGCATTCGACTATCTGTTAGAGGTCACTACCTGGGCCGGAGAGACTTTCCGGCTGAGCGACCCTTATTCCTATGGTCCGATCCTGGGAGAGCTTGACATGCACCTCTTCAAGGAGGGCAACCATTATGACATCTACAAGAAACTTGGCGCTCACCTGACCGAGATTAACGGTCATCGGGGCGCAACTTTTGCCGTCTGGGCCCCCAATGCGCAACGCGTCAGCATCGTCGGCGATTTCAACGGCTGGGACGGCCGATGTCATCCGATGCGGAAACGAATCGAAGCCGGAATCTGGGAAATCTTCATCCCAGGCGTCGTGGAAGAGACCCATTACAAGCTGGAACTGCGAGACGCCTTTGGCCAGGTTATCTTGAAGAGTGATCCCTTCGCTTTCTACGGGCAACATGGGATCCAAACCGCTTCACTGGTCTTCAATCTCGACCGTTTCAAATGGAGCGATGACGAATGGGTCCAGAACCGGCAATCGAAGCAATGGCACAAAGAGCCTCTCAGCATTTATGAGGTTCACCTCGGTTCGTGGGCCCGGGTCCCGGAAGAAGGTAACCGTTTCCTGAGCTACATCGAGCTTGCCGATCGTTTAATCCCTTATGTCAAAGACCTCGGTTACACCCACCTCGAACTGATGCCCGTCGCCGAGCATCCCTTCGACGGGTCCTGGGGCTATCAGGTGACCGGCTATTACGCTCCCACCAGCCGATTCGGGAACCCGGACGAATTCCGGCATTTTGTCGATCGGTGCCACCAAAGCGGAATCGGTGTCATCATCGACTGGGTACCGGGCCATTTCCCCAAGGACGCCCATGGTCTCGCTTTGTTTGACGGAACCCATCTCTACGAACATGCTGACCCGCGCCAAGGCGAACATCGCGACTGGGGGACTCTTATTTTTAATTACGGCCGAAACGAGGTGCGCAATTTCCTCGTCGCCAACGGTCTGTTCTGGCTGGACGAGTATCACGTCGACGGCCTTCGGGTGGATGCAGTTGCTTCGATGCTTTACCTCGATTATTCCCGGAAGGCCGGCGAGTGGGTGCCGAACGTCCATGGCGGGCGGGAGAATCTCGACGCCAACTATTTCTTGAAGCGTTTCAACGAAGTCTGTTATCAGCGCTTTCCTGGAATCATGACAATCGCGGAAGAATCCACGGCTTGGCCTGGTGTCTCTCGACCAACCTACCTGGGCGGACTTGGATTCGGGTTAAAGTGGAATATGGGATGGATGCACGACTTTCTGCTCTACATGAGTCGCGAACCCATTCATCGGCGGTTCCACCAGGGAGAGGTGACCTTTTCGATGATTTACGCGTTTCAAGAGCATTTTATCCTCGTTTTGAGCCACGACGAGGTCGTTCATGGCAAGGGGTCTCTGATGAACAAGATGCCGGGTGACGACTGGCAGAAGTTCGCCAATCTGCGCATGTTTTACGGTTGGATGTATGCGCACCCGGGCAAGAAATTGTTATTCATGGGTGGCGAAATCGCCCAGTGGAAAGAATGGAACCATGATGTGAGCATTGATTGGCATTTGTTACAATACGCGGCTCATGCCGGGATCAGAAGGCTCATCCAACATCTCAATTATCTCTATCAGACCGAACCGGCATTCTGGGAGAATGACGACAGTTATATCGGCTTCGAGTGGATCGATTTTCACGATGCTGACAACAGCGTTTTGACGTTTATGCGGAAAGCCGAATCGGGCTCACTCATTGTCTTCGTCGTAAATGCAACCCCCGTCCCGAGATATTTCTATCGGATCGGCGCGCCTGGCGAAGGTTGGTACGAAGAGATCCTCAATACCGATGCCAGCATCTACGGCGGCGGCAATATAGGAAACTACGGTGGCATGCACGCTGAGCCAATCCCATGGCAAGGGCGCACTCATTCGCTCGTGCTGACCTTACCTCCCCTCGCGACGGTCGGATTCAAGAAACACCTCTATCACGCCCCCTAAGGAACGTTTGATTCGCCTTCCAGCAACTCGTTCACCTTTGATTTTACCTCACCCTCTGCGAGGACCGTGTGGATCGGGTCACCGGTTTTCAGCGTTCGAAAAGAATGCACCACACCTCCATTCGCATTGAGTGTGATGGAATAACCGCGTTCGAGGGTTTGCCTCGGTCCGAGCAACCGAAGAACATTAGCAAGCTGGGCAACCCGGTTTCTAAGGGAATCGAGCCGGGAAGATGTGATCCGCTTCAGGCGCATTTCCATCCCAGCAAGTTCTCCGCTTTTCAGCTGCAACCAACGCTCGGGACGAAACGCCCATAGAAGTGCCACTATCTTTTCGATTCCCGAGCGACGGCGCTGGAAAGCGTCTTTCCAGATTTCCACAAGACGCATTTCCACGTGGTCTACGCGCTGTTGGCGCTCAACGATCAGCCGGCGAGGTTCGCGAAAATGGGGGGCCTCCGATAATCGCCTGACCTGGATCTGCCGGATTTCCATTGCCTGCCGGATTAATCGATCGAGAGCAGCGCGCCGCGACACCAGATCCGCTCGCAGGGCGCATATATCCGGTACGATTAACTCTGCCGCAGCGCTCGGGGTCGGCGCCCGGAGGTCGGCCACGAAGTCTGCGATCGTAAAATCAATCTCATGCCCGACCGCCGAAACGACCGGGATCCGTGCGGCGTAAATGCTTCTGGCAACCCTTTCTTCGTTAAACTCCCAGAGATCTTCCAGGCTCCCGCCGCCGCGGCCAACGATCATCAGGTCAATTTTCAATTCCCCAGCGCGCGAGCTGAGATAGTCAATCGTCCCCGCAATTTCTTCGGCGGCGCCTTCTCCTTGAACCCGCACGGGACAGACGAGTATCGAAAGCCAGGGACTTCGTCTTTTCAGGATGTTCATCATATCCTGGACTGCGGCGCCGGTGGAAGAAGTCACCAACGCCACTCGCCGCGGGAATTTCGGAAGAGACTTTTTGTGCGCAGGGTCAAAAAGACCCTCCGCTTGAAGTTTGCGCTTCAGCGCCTCGAATTTCGCCTGGAGCAGGCCTTGGCCTCTGGGTTGTACCAATTGGACGATCAACTGATATTGCCCTCGCGCTCCATAGACACTGACCAGGCCGTAAGCCTGGACCTGCATCCCGTCGGAAATGACGATCCTGGACTGCACTCCATATGAACGCGCGAACATGACGCAAGCAATCTGGGAGCGGTCATCCTTAAGCGTGAAGTAATGGTGCCCCGATGATTGCTTCCGATAATTGGAAATCTCACCCTCGACCCAGACTTCTCCGATCTGACCCTCTAAAACTTCCCGGATTGCGCAGGTAAGTTCGGATACAGTGAAAGTCGTTGCCACGGTTACTTATCGACGTTCGGGGTTCAACGTCAAGGTTCGACGTTCGGCGGTGCAGTCAGCTCCTTTTTACCGGTCCAGGGTGTCAGCCCGCTCGAGAAACCGGCTCCAAATTAGATTTTACGGCCAGCCCATCTGCAAGCTATCCTCGCCACCTGTTTGGAACTTCAAAAAAAGCGGTTCAACTCTCTCAGACAATGGTCGTTCTAAGCTAAGATCATACACGTTTTTTCAAGCCCGGACTCTTGGATACCAAAATATTGTTGGGTCGCGGCGCACTGACTTGGTCGCGCTACGAGAAGGAGACGGAACGCTACGGCACGGTGCATTTTGACAGACGCCGGGGCCCAATCGCCATTGGAGGGGTCTTGCCTGCAGACGGAGTGATCGGGACGCTCGTGGCAGAGGTCACGGCCACTCGCAAATCAAAACACCTCGCCGACTTGTCGCGTAAGGCGTGGTCTTCCACTCCGACGGTTGGCCAATTGATCCCGCTGGGCCGCGGCCGCTTCTTTTCCTCCCTGGACAAGAGCAAGCGACGATCTTTCGGGGTGGAGCCACTCGATGGACGCCATACCCTGTGGATGGATGTCCATGCCTTATTTAAGGTGCACGACCAGGATGTTATACTTTATCTCGATGTGGAGAGTAGCAAGGAGTAACCGGTTGCGGAGAAATGTACCTCTCTCACCGGGCGATCTCCTTTTTGTGAATCAGCTCGACTTAGTGCTCGACCAGCACGATGGTAGTCTACGTTCTCCTTCCTCCCTGGTGCTTCTCTACCTTACATTTTGAGGGCGGATCGCATCTCCGGCGAAGTCAGACGAAAGAGGATCACAAATTGCCCAAACCCAACTATCAATTCGAAAAGCGAAGGCGAGACATTCAAAAGAAGGCTAAAAAGGAAGAAAAAAAACTTCGCAAACTGCAGGCTTCCGATCCGTCTCCGCCCAATGTGGAGACAAAGTAAAAGCCCCAAGAATAATAAATAATCCTCGACGATCGTAACTACATGGAGGATTGGAGCAGACGCCAGCTGATCGACCGGCAACAGCCAAGCCATCGGATACCCGTCATGTTTCAACGGTGGTTGCATCTGCTCTTCCTTCACTGGTCGTTTGCCCCCGAGCTTGTGCAGATGACCTTACCACAGGGTCTGCAAGTGGACACTTTCAGGGGCCAGGCCTGGATAGGAATCGTGCCGTTTTTCATGCGAGGCGTGCGGCCCGGCGGTATTTTTTCAGTTCCGGGCATTTCGAATTTCCTCGAATTGAATCTTCGAACCTACGTTCGGGACGAGTACGGGCGGGCCGGTATCTGGTTTTATTCCCTGGACGCAAACCAACCGCTGGCTGTCTGCATCGCCAGAGCCATTTTCGCGCTTCCCTACCAATTTGCTAAAATGCGGGCCAGAATTTCTGCCGGTGAAATCGATTATCGCTCACAACGGTTCGGGTCGAGAAACTCACTTCATTATCGGTATCGACCTTCAGAGAAACTCGGAGAAGCCCCGTTTGGCTCCCTCGAGTTTTTCCTTGTTGAACGATATCGGCTGTTCGCGCGCCGAGGGAATAAGCTGTTAAATGGGCGAGTACATCATTCGCCCTATCAACTTCGCAAGGTAACCGTCCTCGAGGCAGACCCGGAACTGTTTGCGATGGACGGATTCAAAACTCCGGCCGGGCCTCCCGTTCACGCCATTTATTCGGAGCGGGTCGACGTTTCCATTTACTCGATGGAGCCGCTTGAACGGGAAACTCGAGTTGCCTCCATGATTCTGCGGCCTGCAGAGCCATGAAAATCTACAATAGCGCCACTCGGGCGCCTTACCCTAGGTGCCGTGACGCATTTATCCCGGAGGGATTAAAACGAGGGTAGCCTGGCACGAAGTGCCTGGAAAAAGAAAAAAGACGCGTCTAGTCCCGTAGGGGACGGTTGATCAAGGTTTGCTCCACATGTGTCATTCTCCGTTCTTCGAAAAATATCTCTGGGACTAGTGAGCACATCAACCGTCCCTCTGGGACGGGTCCACTTTTCTCTTGTTCCCCAGGCACTTCGTGCCAGGCTACTTTCGTTTGCTTTCTCCGGGACAGGCTGCGCTGCTTTCGTTGTACTATTTTTCTTACGTTAAGTTAGCGCTTAGGGGGGTCACTCCCGGTTTCTCTAGTGCACCGTCTCCTAAATCCCTTCGGTTTCGCCGCAGGTCAGTTGGCTGTTTTTCAAGGCGCGAGCGACGAGCATATCTATCGATACGTAAGGAGCGAGCAACGCGGAAAACAGCCAACCGGCCGCGGCCCGGAGGGTTGCGTTAAAAATGGGCCGGCGGCTGTGTTGCTCGTCGGTTACGTATCGCTGTAGATATGCGCCCTTTAACGCCAGTCCGGCTCGGACCGCCAGTCCGGCGGCCCATTTTGAACGCAACGAAGCCCAGGGGATTTAGGAGACGGTACACGAATGTACTGTCGCCGAAACCACATGACAGTACACTAGCAGGTAACCACTGCCATGCGCCCCAATTCCACTCGTATCATTCGCTTCTTTGCCATGCTGGGCTTCTGTCTGGCGTCGCCGATCCTCCTGTCCCAGGGGGAATCTTTGGTTCAACCTGGACCAGACCCAAACGCTGAAATTGCGCCCTATGTCACCGAGGAGCAACCCGCCAATGCCTCCGACCTCAAAACGCTTCTCCGCCAGAAGATTCAATATGTGTTTGTCATTTTTCAGGAGAATCGCTCCTTTGATTCCTACTTCGGGACTTTCCCTGGAGTGCGAGGCTTATTTTCACAGTCCGAGAAAGATACTCCTGGGTTTCAACAGTACATTTTGGATACGGACGGAACCTACTCGAAGATCACACCGTTCCGCGTTGGCCAGGATTATGGCGCCTGGGACCTGGACGACGTGAACCACGCTCACAACCCGATGGTCGAGAAGATAGATATCGTTAATGGCCAACCACTGATGGACCAGTTTGTCCTGGTTGAGGAAGGCCTGCATTTCAACGCCCAGTTTCCGACCTTGGCCGCTAAACAGTATGGCGAGCTGGAAATGGCTTACGTGGATGGCGACATCGTCCCTTTCCTGTGGAACTACGCCAATAAGTTCGTCCTCTTCGATAACATCTTCCAGACGATCATCGGTCCTTCGAGTCCGAACGCGATCGCGATGATTGCCGGACAATCGGGTTCGACCCAATGGGTCAAACACCCCAATACCGCCGCGATCAACGTCGGTGCCAATGCCGCACTTTCTATCGGTGTTCCGGTGGAAGGCGACCCGGATCCGCTCTGGGGCTCGGCCAAAGACCCGTTAAAGAAATCTGCGACTTCAGACAATCAGCCAATCAATCCGCATGACAACGCCAAAAGCGCCCAGATTAATCTGACCTTCGCTAGCCTCCCATTTACTCTCACCGCTAGTGCCTTTGAGTCGCTTACCCCTCAGGACCTCAACGGACCAGCCGATCTGGCTGATCTGCAGAATGATATCCCTTACCTCACCAAGCTGAATCAGGCATCCGTCAAATGGGGGTGGTACGAGGAAGGATACGACGCAGAACCTACGGACAGCAACGGGGTGGAACACACCAGCTACATCGGGCACCACAACGGGCCGCAGTATTTTGGCTACGTCGCTGGTAACCCGGCGATCAGCGCCAACCTCCATGGTTTGAACGACTTCTTTACAGATACCGCTGCGGACAAGCTCGGCAGTGCGGGCGGTGTGTTTTTTATCCGGGGAGGCTTTCAGAACCAGGCCGGGCTGACCCCTCTCAACAGTGATCCGACGGTCCAGGCAAATTTTCAAGGCGACGACGACCATCCGGGCTACTCCGATTCGCAATTGAGCGAAGCCCTGGTGGCGCGCGAAATCAATGCCATCGCCCGCAGTCCTTACTGGAATCGATGCGCCATCATTATTACCTACGATGAGTCCGAGGGCGACTACGATCACGTTCCACCGGAGATCATCGCCTACGATCCAAACGCCTTGGCCCTTAGCCGGGGTCCGCGCATTCCGCTGCTGGTGATCTCTCCTTACGTCAGAGCGCACACCATCTCCCACCAACTCGGGGACCACAATTCGGTCATCAAATTTATCAACCTGATTTGCGGCTTGACCGCACTGCAAGATTTACCGGACGAAAAAGAGGCTCAGGAGCTGGGAGAAAAACTTTACCACCAACCCAACCTCGGTCCGGAAGATGGTCCAGGCACGCCGGTCGGAGATCTGACGTCCGCTTTCAGTGTCGCCCGCTTAAAGGGGTCGGTACAGCCGTTGCCGGCGAATTATGCCGAGATTCCTGATCCCGACCTCACGTCTCTCCCGCATTGGGGCACCAGCCCATTGACCACCCATTTGCACATCACGCCCACCGATCATGGGAAAACGAATCCTGTCCCGAGCGACTTCAATCCCCGTCCCACCTCTCAGCCCGGCTTCAAGTTGACACCCACACCGACCCCCTAGTGTACCGTCTGACCTTAATCATGACCATTGCCACAGCGCTAGGTCCGCCTGCCGCCCACGCCGATGATTTTTTCGTTCGAATAATCCGCAGGTGACAATTACGACCGAATTCGAATCCCGCGTGTGGCTTGAGTTTTTAGGCAAGGAGATAAAGTCCTCCCAGAATTCGGAGACTACAATATACAACGCGAATCACGATTTTGAGAAGGCCAAAGAATTGCTGCCGAAAATCCAGTTAACACAGTAAGCCCTGCTTCCCGGGCCTTGTCCGCCGACCTTCAGCATTAACAAAACGAAAGTTATGACAAAAGCCGGTATCATTCTTCTATTGATTTGCGCCTCAATAAGTCTAGCCAGGTCAGATGTGGTCGGCACTTTGAATATCCACACCGCGCCGGATGGACACACCATGACCGGGCAGGACAGCGGTCAACCGGTGGAGGTGCGAGTAGACTTCTCCGGAACGCAGGACGGCACCTACGACCTCAGTGTCTGGTCGGGGGGCCACCAATTGGAGAAGGTAATCCGGGTCTACGTCCGGGCGGGAGAGGCAGCTCAACGCGAAGAGCCCTATCGCCCCGGGCCGGTTGCGGTCTATTGTCCGGCCACCCACCTGAGCCAAAACGAACCAACAAGCTTTCAAGTGTTCGCCCAAGCCGTGTTCGAGAACGGAGAGAAAGGCGGCAGAGTACTTATCGCGGAGGCGGATTGGCACCTAAGTTCACTCGAAGATAGCCAGCCGGGAAAGAAGATTGAACCGCGAACCGTCATTACTTCTGCCGGAACCAATCTTGACAGTCACGCCACCGGTTCCTTTTTTCTTAAGAACCAAAGCGAAGACTCCCTGAGGGCTACCCTTTTTTTTGGGGGTCGGAAATACGGAGATTACAACCTCTCGGGTCACGGCAATCAGAGGGTTCAGGCCGATGCCTGGGGTGTGAATCCGGGCGTCGGATGGTATGTAACTACTCCAAATTCATCGTCTCCGGGTGGGCAGCAAATCGAGGCTGCTGGTCCCATTTACAATTCAGAGGGCGGAAGCGAATCCGGCTTCAACACCGTCGAGTTGAACGGCCCGAGTCCGTCACCCACTGCAAGACCTTCCTCCAGCCCTGCACAAAAGCCCTGAGCGGATCTGCTCATATTGTCGCCCTCAACCTGAGTGATTCCTGTGAGAAAATCGGGTGAGTTCGGGAATTCTATGGCCGCGCCTCCAGGATCATATTAAGCGGAATTCTAGATGTGGCGTCCTTAATGGTTTGTCATGCTGGTGTAACTGATTTTCTCTTTTCGCGTTTTGCTTGAGTTCGCGAACATCCTCCAGCCGCGAGCCTTTTCAGGTCGTAGACTTCGGTGCCAAAGCGCGATCAACCGCGCTTTCACGTCAACATATCTGGGGTGGGCCGACCGAAGTCTTACCTTTGAGGTCTTTGTATAGATCACTCGCGCAGAGTCTGGCGGCTGTGTCGGAGTCTCGTCCAACTGCACCTCAGGCTGATTTATTTGAGGAGTGAATGCGTGCTGATCGATAGCCGCCTGACCAGCAGTTGTTTCGCTGGTGCTCTTTTCGTTCGAGCCCACGCCTTTGGTGATCGGGACGAAATCGGTACCGGGCAAGAGGTCGCCCTTCGTCTGCTTCGCCTCTTGCGTGAGATCGTCTGCCTGCGCGTTTCGCTCTTGGAACGCGACGACCATAGCCGCGGAGACCACGGAACCCAGAAGTCCAGCTGCAACCCAAGTCGTATTGCGGTTAAAGCTTTTAATTACCTTGTTTATGCCAGTCGAGGGCACCGAATGCTCTGAGGTTTCTAACCGAGGTTGATGCAAAATCATTGACTCTCCTTGAAACTCTTCTGTTTTAACGTCCAGATCCTAATGACGCATGGCGGAATTCGCGGTCACAAGAAATTCAAGATTCCAGATATGCTCGTCGCTCGCGCCTTGGAAAAACAGCCAACTGACCTGTGGCGAAACCCAAGGGTCTAGGAGACGGGACACTAGAATATCGACCGGTGATTTCTGACCTTGTACGCAGGTCCAGCTAACCCACCAGTAGCCGGGGTCCGCCGAACCCCGGCCTCGATGCACCTCGAAGACCGGTTCCCGGCTTCAAGGCGGCATTCTTTACGGACACAATACCGTTGATCGCGTAACAGATTACCACTACGGTTTTGTGCCGAATTCGACTAGATAACGCCCATGCGACTCATCCCAAGGTGGATACGGTTTTTTTCAAGTCGCCAAACGCCTACATTAGCTGAACTAATACGGTCGGCGTGCATTCGAACCATTCAGCCAGTATACTAAGCGCCTCCGACTCATTCTTGGCCGAAACGCGCATTGTTCTTTCGTCAAACTTTACAACGTATGTGTTCATAATTTGTTTTATGGTGCACTAGGATTCTTTACTGTTGCTTCGTCGGCTAGAACCATAGGAAGCATATCTTTTTGTTCATTCTTAGTTTACTGACGAGAATTCCCCTGGTTCTTGTTCTCAAACGGGTTCCGCTCTTACCAGGTCTTCCTAACGAACGTGAAGAAGCTCGCTCCAGCTCTATCATCAAGGCCGTAGCAGCTCTTCCTTTCCTCTACGAAATCACACTTCGTAAGGATTGGTGCTTGGAAGAAGTTATTCCGACCCCCAGGAAGGCTTGTCTGTGCCTGGCATTTTGCTGCGCGCGAACCGCGAGGTTAGTGTCAGAGCCTCGACCGCAGAAACTACGGCCCTCGCAGCGATGAATAAATGATTTCCATTTTTTGGTTCTGTCTCAGGTTTTTCTCGTTTTACCTTGAGAGTCAGAGCCAGAGAATCCTTGACCGGGATCCACCTTCTCTTGTCCTCTCAGCATTCTAGTCGTGCAAGTCCTAAACGAACCTACCTTCCAGAATGCCCAGAGAAGCAGTCACGGCTGGTAATATAACCGTCTAAAGAACAAGTCCACTGATTTTTTACTTTGTCTCTCGTAAATTGGGTCTCTACCTCTCTCCAAGCGCCTGAAATACAAGTTATTAAGTTGTGATATCAGGTTTTTACTCTCAAACGGATGGTCTGTGTTGGTTCGGCTATCAGACCGAGCAAAAGATGCCCCTCCGACCTGCTCGCAGAGATCGACAATAAAATGGCCTGCGCTGCTGTTTCATCGAGGCCGACCTGAGGTGCGAGGCACGGCTCAGCTCAACCGGGAGCAGATGAGTCCCTCGATTGATCACCACAGCTGAGGGGTAACGCGCCTTTTCCTCAGTGACCTTGCCCAAAAGCGCTTTTTTCTCCCTCAGTTTTCGTGTGCAGTCTCAGTGCTACGGATCGTGTCGCATCCAAAAGGAAGGTTTGGGCGTACTCCAAATTGAGCCGCAGACCACGCGCAGCGTGAGCAGTCGTTCGCCGCGTGATCTTTCTCAGCGCGTGATTAAGATCGTCGAAGCCACGCGGCAATGTTCACCCGCTCGATCGGACTTTTCGTCCATCCCTTAGCGTGGGACTAAAGACC
>JAFAKL010000239.1 GCA_019235445.1 Verrucomicrobiota bacterium
TCCCTGCTCCGCCATCCAGACGTCATTGTACATTTTCGAGAGATATTTGCTTCCGCTGTCACATGCGAAGCTCACAACGCGTTTAGGACGAATTTGCTCTCGACAATAGTGAAGTGCCGCTGCAAACAGAGTGCCCGACGAAGATCCCCCGAAGATCCCTTCTTTGCGTAGGAATTCCCGAGCCGCCGCAAAGCTCTCCTTGTCCGGGATCGAATATGCCTTCTTAACGCGGGTCAGATCGGCAATCTCAGGAACAAAATCTTCTCCGATCCCTTCCACCAACCAGGATCCTGCGGGGCCGATCTGCTTTTCCTGGATATAGCCGCTCAAGATCGAACCTTCCGGATCGGCAAGGACGATCTCACAAGCGGGTTGAACTCTGGCGAAGAAATGGCTTAGCCCGGTCAGTGTGCCACTGGATCCCACGCCAACCACAATCGCATCGATTTCATGATGCATCTGTTCCCAGATCTCGGGACCGGTGGATGTCTCGTGAGCCAAAGGGTTTGCCGGATTCCTGAATTGGTTCACGAAGTAGGAATTCGGGATCTCAGCGGCTAACCTTTCCGCCAGGTCCTGGTAATACTCAGGGTGACCTTTCGTCACGTCAGAGCGGGTGATGACCGTCTTCGCGCCCAGCGCGCGGAGATGCAGAACTTTCTCCTGAGACATCTTGTCGGGAATGACCAGAATTAACTGGTAACCTTTGGCTGCGGCGACAAGCGCCAACCCTAGACCGGTGTTGCCAGCGGTTGCCTCGACGATGGTTCCTCCAGCTTGCAAATGGCCGTCCTTCTCGGCGGCTTCTACCATGGCCAGCGCCATCCTGTCTTTGATCGATCCGGTCGGGTTCTGGTTCTCTAGTTTCACGAACAGTCGACAACACCCAGTGTCAAAGCGAGTAATCTCCACCAGGGGAGTGTTTCCGATCAGACCGAGAATGGCGGGATCACGCATGGCAACCAATCGTTCTCGTCGTCGTCCTTGTTTTTCGGTCTTTGAGTGCTCCATTAAGCCGACGCATCATGCGAGTACGTTCTCCCAATCGCGAAGACGGAACCGAAAAACGAGGACGAGGACGAGTAGCCAAGAAAGCCCCGGCTTCTTTGGTGACATGGACACTGCAGCAGCCCAAGTGGCAAATTTTACAAGCTCCTCATAACCAGCCAGATGCCACCGGTGACCATGAGGAGGATGAGAAGAAGGCAATGCGGACCCCTTTTAACCTTCCTAAATTTCGTAGTTGAGAAGCGGCTCGGGAAGGTCTGAAGGCCGATTCTTTTTCGACACGATACTGGTAAAAACCCGTTCGTTTCTTACCAGCGAGTCCGGTGGAACGCTCTCCATCAGGAAAACGTTTGCGCCGATGGTCGAGCGCGACCCGATCACGGTCTCTCCGCCCAGAATGGTGGCATTCGGATAGATCGTTACCCAGTCTCCCACGTCCGGATGACGTTTCCCGCCCTTTTTGATTTTTCCTTCTTCATCTTTCTGGAAACTGCGCGCACCGAGTGTCACTCCGTGATACAGCTTCACGTGAGAGCCAATCCGGCAGGTCTCGCCGATGACCACGCCGGTCCCGTGGTCGATAAAGAAGTGGCTGCCGATCTGGGCCCCGGGATGGATGTCAATACCCGTTCGCCCGTGTGCCCATTCCGTCATGATGCGCGGAATGAGGGGTAATCGCTCGCGATAGAGGATATGGGCCAGTCGCTGAATAGCGATCGCTTCGACACAGGGATAACTGACAATGATTTCGTTATAACATGTGCTGGCCGGGTCTCCCTCGTAAGCTGCTTCAACGTCGGTCCGCAAAAGCTCCCGGAGAGGTTGCAATTCCCCAATCAGATGCAGGACCATCTGGTCGGCTCTTCGGCTGGGGCACTCCGGTTCGTTCAGGCGTAAACTTTTGCATGTCTCAACCCGAAGCCGGTCGGCAATACTCAGGATCCGCCCAGAGGTAATCTGTGGAACCATCCCGGTCGCAATAGGCTCCTCGTCATGAAATCCGGGAAACAAGATCTGAAGAAGATCTTCACAGATCTGGGTAATCGCCCTTTTGGAAGGGAGATTTGTACCATCAATATTGTTGATGCCGCCGATCTGGTTATAAGACTCAAGGATGCTGGAGATCAGCGGTGGGAGTCGGTCCTTTATGGTGATCACGGGGTAGATTAGATCAGAACCCGTCGCGGTGCGAGTTCCTAAATAAACCACTTCCTCCGCCTCCTCCGTGCCTTGTTGTGCGGGATTCAAGTGGCGCTAAACACGCAACTGAGGAGGCTGGTGTAAACGTAGCGAACCTAATCAGAGAGAATTGTCACGACGATACCGGTCGCATAGATATCGACTTTGATGAGCGGAGTTCCGTTCAAAATCCGGTAAATGTCGTCCGGCGAGGTTCGACCGTTTTCGAGCAACTGTTCGAGCCGGGCTCGATTTGATTTTTTGCTGAAAAACGAGTCGGCTTCGTCTTCAGGGTCGCGAATCCCGTAAACGTAGAAGTTTGCGCGGTCCTGGCGAATAATGGCGGCCGCGCTTTGCAGGCGTTCTCCGTTGCTGTTGTAGTGGTCCCGCGGGCTGAGGCGCGCTCTGTAAGATTCGATGTACTGTCCGAGAATTTGAGCTTCCGCGTCTCGGACCGGACCCGCCGAAAGTATTGCGGCTGTCAAAAGGACGACGAGAACTCCTGGTTTCATCGGTTCCCTTATCGGATCAGTGCTCTGACCGCATGAGTCAAGGTATCACTGTTCACGAGATTGAACACCTCTACGAGGCCAATAGGCGCTTGCTTCAAGGAAAAGCAGTCGCAGAATTTTATAAATGAGATAAAAGTAGAGAAGCCAGTCCGATGTCAAAACTGCCCGCTTGCCACTTTTTGCCATCGGAATCCATCGAACGCGAGGCGCAACGGCGCGGAGACGGCGAATGGCTTGGCCGGCAACTTGCAAATTCCCCAAGGTTTATTTTTGTCTGGCGAGGGAACAACCTTTTCAGCGTCGGCCCGGAGAAGCGGCCCCTCGCTCTGGAACTATCTGAGGCTGACAAGGTGATCGGTCCGATTTTTCTGGGCCTGGATGGACAGGGCACCTCTTTCTTCGCGGCAAACCTTAGCGGTCCGCAATCAGAAGAGGACGCGCTCGCGCTGCTGCACCTCAACGCAAAGATGGCACGGTTTATTTCTTTGCGGCATTTTGACGGGATGTTGTCATCAGAGGAGCGCTCGCTGCTCTTTTACTCCCGCTCGCTCACCCACTGGCATGAAGAGCAGAAATTCTGCCATCGCTGCGCTCATCCAACTCTGCCGGAGGAAGGCGGGCACATCATGGCTTGCGCCAATCCAGATTGCGCGACGAAGCATTTTCCGCGCACCGATCCGGCCACCATCATGTTGGTCCACTCCCAGGATGTTTGTCTTCTCGGGCGTCAGGCTTCCTGGCCGAAGGGGATGTATTCGACCCTGGCCGGCTTCGTAGAACCCGGGGAAAAGCTCGAAGATGCGGTGTTCCGAGAGGTCAAGGAAGAAAGCGGCATCGAGGTGAGGAATATTCGCTATTTCGGTTCACAATCCTGGCCGTTTCCCCAGTCACTGATGCTCGGATTCTTTGCTGAGGCAGACGCCGGGCAGATTACTTGCGGTGCTGAATTGGAAGACGTCCGCTGGTTCCATGTCTCCGAAGCAAGAGAATTGCTAGTAAAACTGGCCAGTAGATTTCCCCATCTGGACACTATCGCTCGCCGACTGATCCGCCACTGGGTGGAAGAATCAGTGTAGAAGCTCCCCTCAAATCGTCCTCGTTTTCGATCTTTGGCGCCCTGAGTCAAGAACACAGGCGGGACGCCGATAATACTTTAGGCTCGGCCTCACGTCTTCCTCGGCGCGGCCAACACGTCGCCGAGTCTAGTGTACTGTCGCCGAAATAGCATGCCATTCGCCGCGGCCCAGAGGGTTGCGATGAAAATGGGTCGGCGGCTGCGTTGCTCGTCGGTTACGTATCGATTGAGATATGCGCCCTCCTCCCGCCTGGCCGGCGGCCCATTTTGATCGCAACGAATGGCATGTTATTTCGGCGACAGTACACTAGTCCCAGAGGTATTTTTCGTCGAAGTTTACGTCGTGCGCTTTTTTAGCAACGCCAGATACTCCTCTTGAAAAGTTCCAGTCCGATGATGTTCGACCTGA